>CALKGG010000039.1 GCA_938084885.1 uncultured Acidimicrobiales bacterium | reverse complement strand
CGCTGTCTTCACAGTGCCGCGCTGTCTTCACAGTGCGCGGTGGAGCGCGATCTGCCTGTTGAGCTCGTCGTAGACACGCTGCGACTCGTCGCCATAGCGGGGAGCAATGGTTACCACGACACGTTCGTTGTCGTGCCAACTTCGTCGCACGTAGAGCGTTCGTCCACCCGCGTCGAGTTTGCCGCCGGCGTCACTGACCAAGCCTCCGCCCTCGACTTCGCCGAACTCGACTTCGGCTTCCCATAGCGGGATGTGTGTCGTCGACAAAAAGTTGCGGACCGTGACCCAATCTTTGTTAACCGCAACGGTCAACAAGCTCGTCCGGATCACGATCGGTAGGCCGCAGAGGGCCCAAGCGAAGTTGATGAGCGATGGGTCCATGGCGGCGCGAACAACCGTGGGCACGAGCAGGAATGCAACACCGAAAACAATGAACTTGGATGGGCGGGCAACGACGACCATGGAGAAACCTTAGAAATTCTTCGATTCCGACGACGGCCGGAATGCGCATCTATCTTCAGGTTGTAGGTCGGCATCGACGAGCAGTTCGTTAGGGAACTGCTTGGCTAAGGGACTGCTTCGTTCTGGAACTATGGCGAGTTCCGAAGGACCGTCCCAATGTCGAAGGGCTCGGGGGTTGGAAACTGATCGAGGGTTGCCGACTCTGGTTCTCGATCAGGACGCCAACGCATGAAGCGAGTTGTCCCTCGAAAGCGGCCATCGGTGGCGAGTACGTACTTGACCTCCACGACCCGCTCGGGTCGGACGGCAATCCATGAGTGATCTCGACCGTTTGCTCCGCTCCATCGGTTGGGCGCTCCGGGCATTGATCCGTTGGACGAATGTGCTTCGGGGTCCATCCAGCTCGCCCAGGGATGGATCGACGGGTCTTCGAGGAGGTACGGCGCCATGTCGTCGAGCAACTCGACTCGCTTCTTGGCGGTAAATGAGGAAGACACGCCGACATGACGAAGCCCGCCGCTGTCGTCGTACAGTCCGAGTACGAGCGACCCCACGCCGTCGCCGCTCTTGTGAATTCGATATCCGGCGACCACGCAGTCGATGGTCCGGACGTGCTTCAGTTTGAACTGCACACGTTTGTTCTCGACGTACACACCATCGAGCGGTTTGGCGATGAGCCCGTCTAAGCCGGCGCCTTCCATCGTGTCGAACCATTCCATTGCGAGTTCACGATCGGTTGTCATCGGCGCGAGGTAGATCGATTGTTCGAAGTTCTCGGCAATGGCTTCGAGCACTGCTCGTCGTTCGCCGAAGGGTCGTTCGAGTAGCGAGTCGTCGGCGAGTGCGAGCACGTCGAACGCAACGAATGAGACAGGTGTTTTGTCGGCCAGCATGTTCACTCGGCTGTCGGCGGGGTGGATGCGTTGGCCGAGTGCGTCGAAGTCGAGCGAGCCGTCGATCTCGACGATCAGCTCCCCGTCGATGACGCATCGTTGTGGGAGGGATGCCTTGAGCGGTTCGAAGATTTCTGGAAAGTACCGGTTGAACGGCTTTTGGTTTCGGCTTCCAAGCGTGATCTCGTCGCCGTCACGAAACACGATGCATCGGAAGCCATCCCACTTCGGTTCGAGCGCGAGTTCACCGTCGGGAAGCGCGTCGAGCGCTTTTGCAAGCATCGGCTTGATCGGCGGCATCACCGGAAGATCCATCCCCCGAACCTAAGCCACAACCGGCACTACCGTAACAATTGGGGTCAGACCCCAAATCCGTCGGTAGTGGCTACTTTTGCCGCCGAAGGCTTCGCCAACCGCCAACAAATTCAACGTTTCGTGGCGCTACCGGCACTTTTGGGGTCTGACCCCAAATCTACCGGTAGTTAGTCGGGGTGGACTTCGTGACGCAGGGTTGCCTTCATGAAATCGGCGAGTGACGTGTCCGGACCCGCAACATCGGTGCGGTCTCGAAAGTCGACCGTTGGATCGGCCGCAGCCGTAGCCAGCGCACGTGTGCCACCCGCACCAAACGAGAACCCACCTCGGACAGACGCCCGTTTGCTATCGATCTGCTCACGAAGATCTCGCTCTTCGGCCAACAGCCGATCGAGTCGAGCCTGCGCCTCGGCAATGACGACACCGCTACGCTCACGCGCTCGATCTTCGGCGTCTTCGAGCAATTCCTGCGCCTCGGCCTCTGCAGCAGCCACGATCTCCGCAGCCCGTTCTTCGTGCCGCTCCGGCACCTCGACAGATCCGGCACTCGTGTGGCTATCAGCCACAATCCCCGCCGCGGCCTGGTGGGCGTTGCTGATGATGGCCTTGGCCTGCTCCTCAGCAGCAGCAACGCCATCGCCGTCCTCAGCAAGCCTGTCTCGCACCCGCTGGCGCTCACGCATCTCGCTCGCGATCTCCCGAAGGAAATCTCGCACCTGGACGATGTCATATCCGCGCCGGGTCATCCGGAACGGCTGGCGATCGATCTGTTCAGGCGTTAAGTGCATACCTATCCGATGATGGAGTGTCGGCGAGCAAACCGCAAAGTGGCTCAGGACCCACATCTTCTCACAGTTAGTGACCAAGCCAAGGTTCGCGATGCCCAAGGCCGCACAAACGATTCCGGGCGGATTGGGCCTCTCGCACACCATCAGCCAAGATCGCTCTATGCGAGTCCACCTCATCGACGGCACCTACGAACTCTTCCGCTACTACTTCGCGGCACCATCACATGTGACCGCCGAAGGCAGAGAGGTCGGCGCAGTTCGCGGCGTGCTCGGCTCGATGGTGCAACTACTCGAACAGGGCGCCACCCATGTCGGAATCGCTACTGACCACGTGATTACCTCGTTTCGAAACAACCTGTGGGACGACTACAAGGACGGTTCCGAGATCGAAGAGGGAATCGCCAGCCAATTCCACCTCCTCGAAGACGTCCTTCGCGCTGCTGGCTTCGTCGTGTGGCCAATGATCGAGTTTGAAGCCGATGACGCACTCGGCGCAGCAGCTCATCGATACGCCGACGACCCACGCGTCGAGGAGGTCATGATCTGCACGCCCGACAAAGACTTGGCCCAGTGCGTGTCCGACGAACGGGGCATCGTGCAATACGACCGCCGCAAAGAGATGCGCTACGACGAGGCTGGGGTCCGCGAAAAGTTCGGCGTTGCCCCCACCTCAATTCCGGACTATCTCGCCCTCGTCGGCGACGCAGCGGACGGCTTTCCTGGTCTTCCCGGTTGGGGGGCAAAGTCATCGAGCACCGTCCTTGACCGGTACGGCAAGATCGATCAGATTCCAACGGCCGCCGGCCAATGGGACATCACGGTTCGAAGCGGCGCGAAGCTCGCGGCGACGTTGGCCGAACAGCGCGACCTCGCCCTGCTTTTTCGACGCATCGCCACGATCGAGCTGGACGCTCCGGTCGATCCCTCGGTCGACTCACTCGAGTGGACCGGGCCCGCGTCGGACTTTGATGAGGTCATCGAAACAATCGACGGTCAGCGAATCGCGAAACGGATCACAAAACTGATGTAGTCCATTCGGCCTACGTTTTTGGCTAAATGGGCTATTCCGCTTGGTCGGCCAGTATCCGATCATCTTGTGATGCGAAGTGCCCAAAATCTTACCGATGTCCATACCTGGGGATTGAGGTTCACGAATGCAGAACGAATCGATCACGTTACTGATGCGATTCTCGAGGGCTATCGCGGGCGCCCTGGACAACTCCCACTCGTTGTGACTCCCAACGTCGACATTCTGATCACACTCGAAGATGCAACGGACTACGTCCGAAACTCGGTCGACAGGGCAGCAATGGTGCTCGCCGACGGTCAGCCGCTGGTGAGCTTTAGCCACCTTGCGGGCGAACGACTGACGACGAAGCTCGCTGGGTCCGACCTGACCGACAACATGTGGCCTCGCCTCGTCGCAGAAGACCGTTCGGTCTTCGCGGTCGTGTCTACCGCTGAGGTCGGCATCGAGCTCGCAACCCAACACGTGAACTTCGGCTGGATCGAAGCGCCAATTCTTCCCAAGGAAGAGGGGTCGCTTATCGACCGCTTCGCTTGGGACTGCATCAACAAGATCGCAATGATGGCACGAGCGCCGGAGTTCTTGTTCGTCGGTATTGGCTTCCCCAAAGACGTGCTCGTTGCCCGCTCGATTATCGATCAGTGGCCAGAGTCGATGGGCGAGCCACCATTGCTCCTCGCTGTCGGCGCAGCGCTCGAGTTCACGAGTGGACTAAAGAAGCGTGCACCGATCCTGTACCAACGCCTCGGGATGGAATGGGTGTATCGCATGATGAGCGACCCTCGCCGCCTGATGAAGCGCTACCTCATCCGTGACAGTCGCTTCTTGCTGATACTTGGCCGTCATGTCTTCGGTTAAGCACATGGGGAACGAAACGCATTCGGTCAAACCTGAAGTGTCGGTCATCATGCCTGTTGGCCGCGTCGATGAAGCCCTTCGCGGGGCCCTGAAAAAGCTCGACGAACAGACCGCCCCGTTCGAATGGGAGTTGGTCATTGGCCTCAATACCGACAGCGCCGACGAACGCAGCTTCCTCGAGTCGCTGCTGACCCCTCGCTCGTTTACCGCACGTGTCGTCGATGCGAGCGCCAAGCGCAGCGCATCGTTCGCACGCAACACCGCCGCGAGCGCGGCGGTTGGTTCGCGCCTCGTGTTCTGCGACGGCGACGACGAAGCCGAACCCGATTGGCTCGAGAACATCGTTGCCGCTCACGCTCCGGGAACAGCAATCGGCGGCCACCTTGGCGAAGATCGATTGATCGTCGCTGGACAAGAAGACTGGCGTCCGCCCGCTACTCCGGGCTGCCTTCCCTCTTTCCTCGAAGCTCCGTATTTGGTATCGGCAAACATGGCTATTTGGGCCGACGACTTTGCTGCTGTCAACGGATTCGACGACACCTTGATCCGAGGAGAGGACATCGACTTTGCGTGGAAGCTCAGCGAGCGCGGTGTCGAGCTTCGCTACTGCGCCGATGCGGTTATTCACTATCGCCATCGCGCTGGACTCAAATCGCTACTCCAACAGCACTACCTGTATGGACGCGGTATGGCCCAGGTACTTTCCCGCCGGCAGCCACCGGGCACCGAACATGACGGGGCCTCACGAATGCTCAAAGCAAACGGCCAGAAGGTCGAGCATCAAAGCAGCATTCACGTCTTGCGCCGAGGCGCGATCGCCGCTGGCCGCATTCGCGGCCTGCTCGACGCCTAAGCCACACCTTTGGGTTCAGGCAGCCAATTGATTGTGGGCAACAACACGATCGAAGAGCGACACGAGCTTTTCTGCCTCGGTGTCGACACTGTGCATGGCCTTAGTTCGTTCTGCCCCGACGGCTCCCATTGCATCCAGCACCACTGTGGGCGACTCGAGGGCGTCGATCATCGCGTTCGCGAGCAATGTGCTCTCGCCCGCCGGGACGAGCCAACCGCACTCGTTCGGAACCACGAGTTCAGGGATGCCAGCGACAAAGGTGCTGATCACCGGACGTCGCAACGCGAGTGCTTCCATGATGACGACGGGAAGGCCTTCGGCGAAGCTCGGCAAAACGAGGGCACGGCTCCTTAGCAGCTCTTCGCGCACATCAGCTTCGCTTGCCCAGCCCGTGATATGGACGTGCTCACCCAGCCCGGCGCGTGCAATGTGGCGTTCGATATCGGGACGGAGTTCACCATCTCCGACCAAGGTCAGATGAAAGTCGACACCCCTGCCGAGGAGTTCTTCGGCAGCGTCGAGAAGAATCCAGTGACCCTTCTGTTCGGAGAGTCGGCCCACGGTCACGAAGTTCGATGTTTCGCCAATCGGCGGAGCGTCGGTGTCGAAGAACGAGTTTTGCAGTCCGCAATGGATGACGTGGATATCGCTTCGGCGATCGTCGGGAGCAAGTCGCAACAATTGGCTTCTACCGTAGGAACTAATTGCGCAGGTGAACGCAGCGTGTTGCATCTTTTCGCCGAGCGATAGTCCGACCTGACGGTCGAATTCCTCGGGCCCGTGCACGGTGAAGCTGTAGGTGGGTCCACCGAGTAAGTGACACAGCATGGCGACCGCGGCAGAGTTGGTGCCGAAGTGCGCGTGGATATGGTCGACCGATCGTTCTTCTGCGAGTTGGCGAAGTCGAGCGGCTTCGGCGACGTACGCCGTCCAGTAGGCGGGCGACTTCTCCGAGCCGCGCGAAAAGTTCATCGCTGCCGCTGTAGCGGTCCGCAAGCACTTCGCGTTGGACAGCGCTTCGGCCTTCAACGCACCAGCCAGATCGTTCGCTTCGCCATAGAGCACGGTCGTGCGCTCAGCGTGGGCGAGATCGGTCGGATCGGTGAGATCTGCTGACCACGGTCGAATCGAGAAAATCTCAACGTCGACGCCCAACCGTGCGACCGCGTCGATTTCACGGCGAACAAAGCTGTGGCTCACCTTGGGGTATTCGTTGATGAGATAGCCAACCCGCATCAGGCAGCCGCTCGTTCAGAGTTCAGCGTGACACCGTCGAGTACTTCGACGAGCGACCGCGCTGCAGCCTCGTCGGTACAGTGGGCGTTTCCGAATGCCAGAGCGTTGGTATCGAGCTTGGCTCGAAGTTCGGGGTCGGTCCAGACCGCTTCGATGCGGCTCGCAAGACTCTCGGCGTTGCCGGGAAGTGCAAGAAGCGAATTGTGGCCATCGATTAGATAGTCCTCAACACCGGAGCGTGCAGTCGAGACAACGCCGCGGCCGTGACGAAGACACTCAACAAAGGTGACGAGGCCAGCGGTCAAGCCAACCGTGCGCAGTGGCACAACGTTTACCGTGGCGTGGCGAACGTGCCGGCGAATTTGTTCCTTGCTCATCGAGTCGATGATCTCGACGTTCGGCGGCGGCGTGAGTCCAGCGAGCGCTCGCGGTCCAGCAAGAACGAGTGTGCGGTAGCCGAGCTTTTCGATGGCGTGAAAGAAGGTGTCGTAGTCGCGATAGCCCGAGCCGGTTGTGAACACGTATGGCTCATCGATTCCGGGAGATTCGGTTTCGATCGTCGCACCATATTGCAAGGGCACGAACTGGAATCGGTCTTCGGGCAGCCCGAGCTGGGAGGCGTACTCTTCGATCTCGACCGTCGTGTGCACCACGAAGCGGTCGATACGTGAAAGCACGAGGCGGGCAGCGCGCTGTCGCAACTCGGTGTCGAGTGTCGTGTTGAAGAACCAACTGACGATCGGTCGATCGTCGCGGCGCACTTGACTAACGATGGACATCGCGGCGGCGAGTTGGGGAAATACCGAAATGAGGCCATCGCTCTCGTGTGCGAGGGCGGTATGGGCTTGCTGCATATATGCCTGCCATTCACCTACCGAACTACGAGCTGTTCGCCTCGCATGCCAGTCGCGGGCACTGCCAACGGCTTGCACACGCTCGAATCGATACACGTCCTTGGGAATCGTCTCGTCTATCCATCTCACCGTGTTCTCGGTGAAATAGGGAGACGCAACGCGCCAGTGGGTTCCTCGCTCAGCGAGTGTTTCAGCCATATCGGCTCCTATCGGCTCGTCTTGGTCGTAGTTGAATAACTTCCTGAACCTTTGCTGGCCCCGACTGGACACAAGGCCGCATTACCTACCTTTGACCCTTAAGGCAGTCATATGAAAAGCCGAATCAGGCCATACAGAGCGCGACGACTCGCGCTTGCAAAAGGAAATCAATCGTGGAACTCAGATTCGTAACACTGGCGCTCAAGCGTCTTTGGTGGATACCCGTCATCCTTGGTCTTGTTGGGCTCTTTGCCGGCGGACGCCTCACTGCGTCCGATGGAACAGAGTTTCGAACGACCGCGCTTGTGCTTGTCCAACCGTCCGACGACTCGGTCAGTCCAGCGCAAACGAACCAGCCGGACCGTTTCGTTGCAAGTCAGATCTCGTTGCTTGAAAGCAACCAGATCAGCGAGCTTGTGGCTGCACGTCTCGGTGGCGATGAGACGTCACTTACGGTTGCACGCTCGCTCGAGTTTGCACAGCGTGAAGAGTCCGACGTTGTGGAGATCACCGCGACGACAAGCCAAGCAGCGCGGTCCCAAGCAATCGCACAGACAACCGCCGACGTGTACCTCAATGAGCTCGAACGTCGCGTTGAAAACCTCTTTGCCGCTGAGCTCAACGAACTCGGCGACAAACTGAGCCTGATCGACGAATCGCTCATTGAGGTCAACGAGCGTCTCGCCGTTGCTGCCGAGCCGTTCCTCGATCAGCTGGGCGACGAGTCGCCAATTCCGGTTCCGAGCATCGAGGTCCTCGATCCCGCGGCTGCCACCGAACGCTCGACGCTTCTCGCCGAGCGCGCAACCACACGTACCCGTCTTGATGCGCTCAACTTGGCCACAGCAAACGCGGTCAACTCCGAACTCATCCAGCCTGCCGAATTGCCCGATCAGCCGCTGGCTAACGGACTCGCTCCTCTCCGGTACGCGATCGCCATTGTCTTCGCACTTCTCGGCGTCGCTGCGGCTCTGATCGTCACCCGTTTCTCGAGCACGGTGATCGACGAGCGCGATATCGAAACCGAACTTCGCCGCCCGATCGAAGCGCGTTTGCCTCGGAGCAGTTCGCTTTCAGGAAACTTGAGCGGTGCGTTGTCTCTTGAGGGCGCCGACCAGGATCTGGTGCAGGCGCTCGACAAGCTCGCATCTCGTATCGAGCTCGCGACCGATATTCGTGGCGCTCGCATCATCGGTGTTGGCGGATCTCAAACGCACAGTGGTTCGACCACGATCGCTACCGCTCTTGCTGCTCGATTCTCCCAGCGCGGTAACCGCACGGTCCTCGTCGACGCAGACGCAGACGATGCTCGGATCACCCACGAGCTCGGTGCTCCTCCAATGCTGCACCGCACGGACTTTGAGAGTGCCACGGCTGCTGACTATGGCGAGACAATGCACCCGAACCTGATCACGCTCGGTATTGACCAAGCCGACCGGACTCGACGAGTTCGAGCTTCTGCTCTCGGACGCGGTTTACGTTCTCGGACCGACATCATCGTTGTCGATCTCGGTCCAATGCTCTCGTCGACCAGCGCATCTCAGCTGATGGACGAACTCGATCTCATCGTCTTGACGTTCCCAAAGAATCGTCAGCCGTCATCGGGTCTCGAGCAGGTCGCTCGAACGTACAGTGCGGTTTCTGATCGCATCCTTCCAGTGATCAGCGACGTGCCGCGGTCGCGTCGTTCTGACTCCACACCAAAGAGCGGGCCGCTGGCCAACCGCACGACGTCGGGGGCTCAGCCTCCACGTTCGATTGATGCGGCGTAGATCGGAAGCTGAACGAACATGCTTCCACACGTCCATTCGGACACAATCGGCGTCGTCGTCATTGGTCGCAACGAGGGTGAACGCCTTCGTCGCTGCCTGACCGCGCCCGGGATTTCAGGACTGACGACCGTCTATGTCGATTCGGGTTCGACCGATGGCAGCATCGAACTTGCGAGCTCGCTCGGGGTCGAAACCATTGCCCTCGACAGCGACCGGCCGTTTACCGCGGCGCGCGGTCGAAACGCAGGCATTGCGTTTCTGGTGGAGAACTATCCGCAGCTCACGCTTGTGCAGCTTCTCGACGGCGACACCGAGATCGACGATGATTTCATCGTCGCTGCCGAGGCCAAGATCGAAAGCGAGTCGACGATCGGCGCGGTTTCCGGCAGGCTTCGAGAACGGAGTCGGGCGGGGTCGAAATACAACCGTCTCTGCGATATGGAGTGGAACCATGAGTCCGGTGAATCCGACGCGTTCAGCGGAAACGTGCTGCTTCGAATCGCGTCGTGGCAGGACGCGGGCGGATACGACGAGACACTTATTGCGGGCGAAGATCCTGAGCTGAGCCTCCGTGTTCGGCGCAAGGGGTGGAGCATCCATTCCATCGATGCGCCTATGGGCCTGCACGACGCCGATATGCATACGTTCTCCCAATGGTGGACGCGAACAACCCGCACCGGCCACGCCTTCGCTGAGGGCGCCGACATGCACAAGGCTGCGGGCCACTATCGAAAGGAAGTTCGCAGCATTGGCTTTTGGGCCGGTGTCATTCCGTCTTTCATCGCTGCCTCGGGACTGCTCGGCTTCCGTCATCGCCTCGCCTGGTTGGGCCTTGGCGCTCTTGGCATCTATCCCCTCCAGTGGTGGCGTATCCGCGGCCACCGACTCGCTGCTGATGACAGCATCGAC
Source organism: uncultured Acidimicrobiales bacterium (assembly GCA_938084885.1). Taxonomy (GTDB): domain Bacteria; phylum Actinomycetota; class Acidimicrobiia; order Acidimicrobiales; family SHLQ01; genus SHLQ01. Next base: position 10,500 of record CALKGG010000039.1, on the reverse strand, counting down.
GATGCCCAGCTCTATGCAACGCACGTGATGATCGGCAAGTTTGCCGAGCTCCGTGGCGTGGTGCAATACCACCGAAACAAGGCTCGTGGCACTCGCCAGGGACTGGTCGAGTACCGCGCATCAGCCAATGGCACCAGCTCGCAAGACCCAACGGATTCGAAGGCTGCGTAGACCCATGGAACTCGAACGGCTCATCGCTGCACTGATCCGCCGATGGTGGGTTGTTGTCGCGCTCGGTTTCTTGGGCGTGCTCTTGGGCGTCGTTGCCGAGACGTCGCGAGAGGACAGCTTCACCGCTACAGCCTCGATCGAGGTTGCACCGAACCGAAACGTGTATGGGTCCGAAACGGTTCTCAATCGGTTCGTCATCAACGAGATCGGCACGATTGGTAGCAGTCAGCTCCGCAGCGACGTGGTCGCCAGCCTTGGACCCGCCGGCGTGGGAATCGACCCGGATCTTGACCTTGCAGTCCAGCAAGTTCCCGATACCGAACTCGTCAACGTTTCGGTTTCGGCACCCAACGAATCAAACGCGATCGATGCCACGAATCGGTGGGCGGCGGCGTACGTGGAACTCGTCCGCGAACGTGAGCGTGGCGAACTCGAAGAGCGCCTCGAACTCGTCGAAAACGAGCTCGCTGCTGCGCGATCTAGTCGCTTGACCCTCGACGCGGCTCTTCGCGAGACGGTCATTGTGCGTCGTAGTGGCACGGTGTCGACCTACACCGAAACCGTTCTTCGTGAGCCGGCCTTGTGGGATGGGATCGTCAAGATCGACCAAGAGATCGACCTGCTCGTCACCGAGCGCTCCGCAGCGCGCCTCGCTCTAGGAAACGTGCTCGACAGCAAGGTCGCATCGCGCGCTGTCGGCCCGATCACACCGGTTCGCACCGGCAATGGCCTGGGGCCGTTCGAAGGACTTCTTATGGGTCTGTCGGTCGCGGTGGCAGCAATCGCCGCTGCGACGCACGGTCGCATGTCGCGTCGTGCTGCGGGCCAGATCACCCCATCGGTGTGGCCAACGAGTCTGCGTCTCGCCCGACGTCGCTTCATGCTTCCGTGGCAGACGCGCAAGATCGACAGAAACGTCACCGCTGTGAGCACCCAAATTCTCAACCGTCTTCCCGACACCCGGCTTCAGGTCGTATCTTTCGCTGGAATCGATCCGGACCGGACCCAAGACTTGAAGGCCGCGCTAGCCAACGATCTTCAGCGTCGCGGCTACTCGGTGTCGCTGATGGGCGACCATCGCGCGGCGATCAAGTCACGTACCGTTGAGGGGATGCTCGATCTGCTCCACGCGGAGGAAAGTGTCATCTTCGCCGACATTGGTGAACTCCAATCGAAGAACTTCTCGGGCCGCGTCGTAACCGTCGTTGCGATCGACGAACATCGCGACCCCGAAGCACGCGCCGCTCGACAGATTGCTGAGTCTTTGGAAATCAGTGACTCGGTGCTGACGGTGGTGTCGCGATGAGCCACCGTCCGAGCGAAACAATTCTGAGCTCGCGAATTCGAACCATCGCAATCATCGTCGCACTCGCGCTGATCGCTGCGGCGTGTAGCGGCCCGCAAGCAGCGAGCGGACCAACCGAGGGCGGAGTCCTTGGGTCTGACGCGCCGGTCGATGATGGTGTCGACCGGTCGGGACCGTTCACCGTCACGGTCTTTCACGAGCAAGCTCGCGGCGCGGTCGACGTCGATCTTGTCGCTCCGTCAAACGCCGCCCAAGTTCAGGTGGCATTCGAACCAACCTTCGCGAACAGCCAGTGGCGAACAATAGAGAACCTCGAGATGCAGACTCCCTCGACGGGCGTCCAAGAATTTTTCGTCCGATACCGGGCCGCTGATGGCTCGCAGGTCGGCGAGCTCGACACCCTCGCGTTGTCGATCCTCGCGCCGATCACCCCGCTGACCGGCAATGAAGCAACTCCGGAAAACGTTCGGGTCACCAAGGTGGCAGCCGATGTGTTGCAGGTCGATCTCATCGTTGGCGAGGTCGTCTTCGAAGACACAGGCCAAGCGTGGCTGGCCGGACCTGATCTTCCGGTCGACCAATGGCTCGCTGGCAACACTCCGGTCACGATCGACGGACGGCCGGTCGACATTGCCGACTTGTCGCGACAGAGCTGGCCAGTCGGCAACATCGACGGTGACACCTTCGCGCTTCGCCACCGGTTGCACGTTCGCCTGGCCCAGCCAATCGACGGAGAGGTCGCAACGGTCGGCCTCGCCGGATTCGAGACAGCACCTGAGGGTTCGGTCACCGACCAGTCATTTAGTCCAGCGATTCGCTTGGGTGAACTCGGATGGGGCCTTGCCGACGAGAAGATCGGGTACGTGACGGTCTGGAGTGGTTTGAGCCAGCCGATATCTGATCTGGCAGGCACCACTGCTCGCATCGTCGATGCCGACACCGGAGCTGAAGCGCTCAGCATCACAGGCCGTTCGTTTGACCAGCCGGTCGACGAAGGGGAGCTGTGGCGAGGCGACCTCACCGGCGCACCGACGACGATCTTCGACTTCTCCGCACTCGAAACACCGGGCGCCTACCGAATGTGCGTCGATGGCCTCGGCTGCTCGACCTCGTTCGAGATCTCCATCGATGGACCATGGCAAACAATGACAGCCACCGTGGCTCGAGCACTCTTTCATCAACGCAGCGGTCTCGAGCTCGGGCAGCCTTTTACCGCCTTTGCCCGCCCACGCGGCTACCACCCAGACGATGGCCTAACGGTCGAAGCATCCAACCAGACGCTGGTCGCCGACGCCAATGGTCGCGGCGACGGCGAGCCGTTCGCCGAACTGGTCGGCGCTCGTACCGGCGCGGCTGTCGATGATGCGTGGGGTGGACACTTCGATGCTGGCGACTGGGATCGCCGAGTCCAACATCTGTGGGCTGCACGTCGTCTCACCGACCTGGTCGAGTTGTTCCCCGATACCACTGGTGCACTCGAATTGAACATCCCCGAATCTGGCGACGGCGTGCCGGACCTGCTCGACGAGGCTCGCTGGACCATCGACCTGTTCACTCGTCTTCAAGACGACAGTGGAGCGGTTCGTGGCGGCATCGAAGCCGAGAGTTATTCGCTCGACGGGGCGACGTCGTGGACCGAAAGCCTCGACGTGTTCGCCTATGCACCGGATGCGTGGTCGACGAGCATCTATGCGGGTGTGGCAGCCGACATGGCCTTCGTACTCGATCGGTACGACGCTGACGCTGCCGAGGGCTACCTCGACTCGGCCATCGCTGCCATGGAATGGGCGGAGGGAAACCTGGCCACCGTCCCCGCTGGAGATGAAGACCTCGACGTGCAACGCGCGATCGCTGCGGTGAGCTTGTATCGAGCGACCGGAGATGAACGCTGGCACGACCTTTTCTTGGAACTGAGCCCACTGTCGTCGGGCAACGATCCCACACCGTGCGTGCTCGCCACCTCGTGCGAAAGCAACTGGCGCTATGGGACCATGCCTGCCGAGCTCGGACGCGAAGATGTTCGTGAACGTGCCGTCGCGAGCATCGTCGACATTGCCGAGCAGCTCTTGTTTGTTGGCGAGACGACCGCCTTCGGTTGGGCACCAGAAGGCCCGAACATTCAGTTGATCTGGTCGAATGGTCCGAGCATCCCGCACTCGGTCGGCATCATGCGAGCGTTCTTGCTCACCGGCGATCAGCGCTTCCGCGACCAAGCAGTTCGCAACGCGAGCTTTGCGTTGGGCGGCAACCCCGCTGGCATCACCTACATCACCGGCGTCGGTACCGAGAACCCCCGACAGCCGCTGCTCGTCGATCAGCGAAACGCCGGCCTACCTATCTGGCCTGGCACGCCGATCTACGGCATCTTCACATCGTGGCAGCTTCCCGATTGGTATCTCAACTTCTTCCTTCGTGATGCCGGCGCCACACCAGACCCCGCAGGTTGGCCAACATTGCACTCCTTTGTTGACCAGGGTGTGTTCGCTGGGCACAGCGAATTTACGGTTCAACAATCCCATGGTGAGGCGATTTGGACGTTCGGTGCGCTGAACGGAACCGTCGGTTTTACTTCTGATGACGCTCTGGTGGCCGAATAAATGAGGGTGGATAGTAAACCTGACCTCGCTCGCCTAAAGGAGCACACCACCGACTCGGTCGATGGCGTCCGTACGAACGCGGGTCCGTTCGCGATGATTGCGTGCGCGATCTTTCTGGTCTTTGGCGTCCTGTTGCACTTTGAGGCAGTCCCCCATCCGCCGTCGATTGCGTACGTGACGGCGCTCATTCCAATCGGTGTGCTGTTTCTTCTGCGGACCGAGGTGTTAAAGACGTTGACGGTGTCGATTCCGCCGTTGCTTTTGATGGTGTGGATCTTCCTTTCGTCGTCGTGGACTGAGGACCCCGAACGAACCGCGTTCCTTGTTCGATTGCAGCTTCCCTTGCTGATTGGCTTCATGATCGTCGGCGCAGTGCTATCGGATCGTGACGCCATGAAGTGGCTCTTGCACGCTGGCCAGTTCGTGCTTGCCATCAGCGTGGCGGCCACTGCTGCGCTCCCGGCGACTCGGCAAGGAGCGCTCCTCAACGGCGAGATTCTCGAGGGTTGGCATGCGCTGTTCCCTCATAAGAACGACCTCGGTCCGTTTCTCGCTATCTTCTTGGGCGTCGTCATCGTGGCCGACAAGAATCGCTGGACGCGTTGGCCAACGCTGATCGTCACTTCGGTGATGCTCATCGGCAGCCAATCGATCACTGGATTGACGTCGGCCTTGGTTGCTGTTGCGGCACTTACGTGGCTTCGAGCAAACGAACGTGCCGACGATCGAGTCATGTCTATTGCCGTTGTCATCTCGACCGTGATCGCCATTGCGGGTGCGTTGGGCACTCGTGCTGGGCTGCCGATCTTCCTCGAAGCAACCGGTAAGGACCCCACCTTCAGTGGCCGCACAGATATTTGGTCTGCAGTGTGGGGTGCGGTCGTCGAACGGCCGGTCCTTGGATATGGGCGTGGCGGTTTGTTCTTCAATCCGCCGAACGATATTTCGATCGAGCTGTGGCGCCAGATTGGTTTCCGTGCGCCTCATGCCCACAACGGCGTGCTCGACCTGACATCGCAGATCGGCTTGATCGGACTCGTTCTGTTCGCGGCGCTCTTCATCTCGACGTTTCGCGGTGCGGTGCATTCGTATCGTCGTGGCGAACAGTTTGGGTCGTTTGTCTTGGTGTTCTTGGCAACGCTGACGGTTGCTTCGCTATCTGAACCGGTGTTTCTTGGCCCATACATGAGCGTGCTTACCATGTTGCGTATCGTCACGATCCGCCTCGATCGGGTGTCGACACTTTCGGAACTGTCGGAGCGGGCGAAACCACGCCGGCTTGCAACGGACCCATCACAACCGCAGTTACGGACGCAGTGACCACCACGCACGACTCCGATACCGGCGCTGTCGACGACGACAGTCCAGCTGCTGACAGCACGGCAGCGAACGACGCGCAGGCAAAGCGCAAGGATCGCTTGTCGTTCGCGAACGACGTGTTTTGGTCGCTCGGTTTCGATGGCATGACCGTCGTTGCCAACATCGTGGCCTTCTACCTGCTCAGTATCAATCTCAATACGGCCGGGTACGGCGCGTACATTGGCCTCTTTGGCATCATTGGCCCGCTCGGCGGCTTGGCGTGGGCGGGTGTCGGCCTCGCAGCGCTCCAGCGCATCGTGCGCGACGAAGAAGACCCCACAACGGTGACCCGCTCGATGCTCGGCCAAGGGTTGGCATTGGCATCAGCCGGTTCGGTATTAGCGACCGCTGTCGCCCTCGTGACTGTTCGCAGCCTGAGTCTGCTGGAGATCACCTCGATCGTTTTTGCCGAGCTCATGGCGCTCACCGTCGTGATGATCTCATCGTTCGTCCTTCAGGGCGTCAAGGGTGTCCCGACGGCGAGCCGGCTTCGTATCGCCGTTGTTGTTATCCGACTCGCTGTTGTGGTCACACTGTTCTTCACGGGCCAGCTGACCATCGCTGCGCTCGGTATCTCGACGAGCGTCTTGTTCTCGTCAATGACCCTGTGGGTCTTGTTCCGTTCGCTTCCGGCAGCCGGGCTGAACGTGTTGCCCGGGCGTTTCACCCGCGACGATCGCAATATTGCGTTGAGCTTTTCAGTCCCGATGATTGGATCGAACCTGCAGCTCGACGGTGACAAGACCGTCCTCAACGCGTACGGCATGGAAGAGGTCGCCGGCGTGTACGGAGCGGCGTTCCGCGTCATCAACATGGCGTTCACCCCCATCCGTGCGCTGCAGGGGGCTATGCACAATCGCCTTTTGCCTCACGATGCCGATGATCACGGGCTGCATGTCCGTCGGGCGAAGAGTTTCGCATTGTTGAACATGGCGACGATCCTTCCGATCGGCATCGTGTTGTACTTCGCCGTCGATCTGTTCGAACCGCTTATTGGCGAGGACTTTGCCGAGAGTTCTCGGATCGCCCGCTGGTTGCTGATCTTCATGCCGATCAAGGCGTTGAGCGGTGTTCCGCTCGGAGGTCTGCTCGGTCTTGGTCGCACGAGTACACGTGCGTGGGTCATGGGCATCTCCGCGTTGGTGAGTCTTAGCCTCTACGTTGCGTTGATTCCGTTGTGGTCGTGGGTTGGCGCAGTTCTTGGCACGGTCATTGGCGAGCTGGTGTTGCTCATCTTGGGAACCGAGCGGCTCTTGACGTGGCAGCGTCGTAGCGACGCCGAAAGCACCAACGCCCACTAGGCAGTCGATGGACTCCGGCGAGTTTCCCAGCGCCTATGCAGCGACTTGGTCTTCGGTGAGATCATCGTCCCACCACGAAGCGATCGACGACGTCTGCAGAATCGCAGCGATGCGATCGATCACGTCTGGATCGAGGCGTTCGCGCCAACCGTCGACCTGTTGACGCTGGTCGGTGCTGATCGCACCAAAGACAGACGTTCCACGTTGGGCTTCGATGATGCCTCGAACATGGTTCGTCATCGGTAGCGACAGATGGGAAAATACCTGCTCGATCGTCTCGCCTGGTCTTGCGACCATGTCCTCATAGCGAATCCGCAGATACTTCGGAGAGTGCGAAGCTCGTTGTTCGAAGACCTCCATTTGGTACACCCCAAACCAGGTCTCTGCCTCTTCGAGGGTGAGCGCATCGACGGGGCCCATGCGATCGGCGAGATCGGTTTCGTGGGCGAGTTCGCGAAGTTGTTCGATCTTGAGCAGACGGGTTTCCTCGGCGTCGACGTCGAGGTCGGAAATGTACCGTCGAAGGAAGCTCTCGTGGCGGCCACCTGGGTGGCGGACGACCTGAACAACCGGCACGTCAGGGCGGTTATCGAGCACCCATGTTGCCCAGTTGTACCCCTGTACAAGCTTGAAGACGGCGAACACGTCGGGCGAGTTGAGTGAACCAACCCACCATGGCATCTTCCACTCGCCATCTGCCCACGACCATACGACGCGAGACAGGGCGTTGCGGATCTTGGGACGAGCGCTCCATTGGGCCACGCCCAACTTTTGAGATGACGACTGCACGAAGGTCTTTGGGTGGTTTAGGCGATGATCGCGTTCACCCATGTGTGTTGCGGTTCGTTCTGCAACTTCGTCCCACAATGTGGCGAGGCGGGCACCGTCAGCTCCGATTCGCCAGTGGCTCGGCAATGCGTCCATGAAGGATGGAACACATTCGTTCGGTTCGTTGCGGCAAAACGTGTAGGGCGAGGCATCAAGGCTGTCCATGAGCCAGTTCGTCCCTGATCGACCTTGTCCCAAGATCAATCCATATCTCAAATTCATACGACTAGGGTCGGCCGATATCGACAACTTGTTAGCGCACTGGCCGTAGCGTTCACTGGTGACCTCGACCGAGACGATGCGTACGAAACGCCAGAACGTGTTCTCTGGTGACGGCGCACGCACCCTTGCCTTCGCCATTCTCGCGTCCGGGTTGACCGGTCCTGGGCAAACGATCGGCGTCTCGGTCTTTATCGACCCGCTGATCGACGATCTTGGAATTACGCGTTCGGAGGTGTCGGGGGCATACCTCGTCGGCACCCTCATTGCGTCCCTCTTCTTGCCCTCGGTTGGGCGCTTCATCGACCGTCATGGCGTGCGCCGGGCGCAGGTGATCATCGGAATTGTGTTCGCGCTCGTGTTGGTGAACATGTCGTTCGTGACCGGGCTCGTCAGTTTGGCCATTGGATTCATCGGCATTCGGCTGCTCGGGCAAGGGTCGCTGTCACTCGTGAGCACGGTCACGGTGTCGCTCCGTTTCGATACAGACCGCGGTACAGCACTCGGAATCTTCTCGACGTTTTCTGCCGGGCTTCTTGCGTTGGCGCCGATTCTTCTCGGCGTCACCATCTCGTTGTGGGGTTGGCGAAACGCTTGGCTTGTCGCCGCTGCCACGATTCTCGCAACGGTCGTGCCGCTCGCATGGTTCGGTTTACGGTCGATGCCTCGCGGGTCGACAGCAGCCAATTCGGAGCCGCAACTCGGTTCGGTCTCCCGTGATGACCCCGCATCGTCGGACGACGAAGCCAGCGCAAAAAGCGTTGTCTCGACGATGCCATCGGTGCCCCGAAGCACAGCCGTCCGAACCCGCGGCTTTTGGATTCTCGTCGCGATCAGCGGGTCGACCAGCATGCTCGGTACCGCCCTGAACTTTCACCAGATCGACCTACTGACCACGGCTGGTTTGGGTACGACAGCGGCTGCTGCCCTCTTTTTGCCTCAAGTGATTGGATCGAGCCTGGCCGGGTTCTTCTTTGGTGTCCTCGCCGATCGCATGGAGGGGCCCTGGCTTCCAGCCGCAGCTGCCGGTCTGCTCGCCGTTTCGCTTCTGCTCGCCGCCGTCGTGGCCCCCGGCGTCGTCGTGTTCGTCTACGCAATCGTGCTCGGCGCTGCGGGCGGAGCGAGCCGAACCGTCACATCTGCGCTACTTCCAAAATGGTTCGGAACGGGCGAGATCGGCTCGATTCAAGGCACGCTCACGACGACGAACGTTGGGCTCTCAGCGATTGGTCCGGTGACGCTCGCCGTGCTCGAATCGGGCACCGGTTCGTATGCGACTGCCGTGGTCATCTTGGCGGTGATTCCGCTGAGCGCGGCGCTGTTCGCGTTCAGCGCGCCACGTTCGCAACCAGCGCACAGCTGAGCCGGCGAACGTCCAGCTAGCCGAGGCCGACTCGGGTGATGACCCCATCGTCGAACTCAAAGTTGAGACGGCCCGGGTTGAAGTCTTCGGTCACCATGAACGATTCGTCATCGATCCGCACGGTTCGGGCGGTGAGGAGGTTCTCCTCGACGATCGCTGCGGCCTCGTCCTCGGTGAGTCCAAGAAAGTCTGCGGTCGTAAGGTCGGGGGTCACCAGTGCGGGTTCATCTCCGGCGGACCCCTGGACAGCGACGAGTTCCTTGCCCGCTGCACTTTCGTTCAGCGCAACATCGACGCGCAGGTTGAACTCGCCAGCCATGCAGCTTCGAGCGAGCGCGTCCTCGGTGATGCCCACGAGCAATTCGACCTGCACACGTTCGGGAGTTTCGGTGATGATGGTCGCCAATGCAGCAGTGCAGTTCGGATCGCCGCCGGTGAAGCGCACGAACAGCTCGGTGTCGTTTTCGGGGTTGAGCACGAGTTCTCTTGGCGTGAGGATCTTCGGGTCGACGATGACGTCGTTGGTGATGACGTGATCCTCCTCGAAGCCGGGGCGGCGTACCGGGAGATCCGAAGGCTCTTCTGGGGCGTCGATCGTTGATTCGCCGTCGTTGGTGACCGTTGTGGCGTCGTCTGGGAGGTCGCCGGATCCGGTACCGACCTCAGACGTCGATCCGCAGGCCGCGAGTACGAACATAAAGATGAGGGGGGTGAGAAGTTGCTTCATAGTGGTTCTACGTCCAACGGCCATATCGAGTTCCCTTCCAGCTCAACATTTCTGTCGGCAGATACGGAGACACTTCGAGATTGGCGAGCAGTGAAGGGGTTGCCACGACGGCGGTAAAGGCGCTAGACGAGAGGGGATGTCTATTGGTTTGCTCCTCACCGCGCTCGGCCTCGGGCTGCGCCACGGCATTGATTGGGACCACATTGCAGCCATTGCCGACCTGAGCGGAAACGCCGAGAATCGGCGCCGTGGCTTCATCTTGTCCATGGCATACGCGGTGGGTCATGGCGCGGTCGTGTTTCTCCTCGGGACCGCAGCTATTGCTTTTGGTCTCGCAATTCCTGATGGGCTCGACGAGCTGATGGGTCGCATCGTCGGGGTGACGCTGATTTTGCTTGGCGTGTGGATCATTGCTGAGTTGTTGCGCAAGGGGCAGGACTTCCGCCTGCGTAGCCGCTGGATGCTGGTTATCGACGGCACGTTCGCCGGGCTCCGCCGGGTTCGCAACGGGCTCTCTGGTCGGAAGATCACCGTCGAACACGAACACGACCATGTGCACGATCACGATGCTGATCACGACCGTGCGGTGATCGATCTAACCAACCGCGCTGCCCATGACCATGCCCATG
>CALKGG010000038.1 GCA_938084885.1 uncultured Acidimicrobiales bacterium | reverse complement strand
TCTCAGATACTGGTGGCCCGTTGTTGAACCGGGAAAACCAGCGACGGGCCCTTGAGTCGATCACGCCCGCTGATGTTTCGGCGTTCGTGAATGCAATCATCACGAGTGGACAGCAGATCGACGTCCGCAATATCCCTGGCGGATAGCGATCCCGGCGGTTACCGACCGGGTTCGGCGATCTTTGCTGCCCGGGTCGCCGCGATACCAAGGCCGATGATCCAGCCAGCGGCGATCAGCCAGTTGCCAGCGATGACAAACTCGCTTCGCGTGGCCAACCAAAGAATCATCATGATCACCGTTGTGGCGACCATTCCCGCGCCGCAGATCTGCACGATCGTGCCGGCCTGTTCGTTAAACGCCGTCCAGGCTTCCGGTGTGGTGTCGGGCGATTTCTGTCGGCCCGACGTGAACTCGGAGCGGCCACTGGTGACGCGTCGTCCGAACACGACGAGGAAGCCACCGGCGAGAAGGACTACAGCGAACTCGGCGAGCGAGCGAAGAATCATGGTGCCGGACGGCGAGCTAGGTGAACGGCAGCGGGATGACGTCATATCCCAAGCGAAGCAGCCAAAACCCGACGCCGAGAAGCCCGTTGGCCACGCCAATGCGCACGCTGTTTCGGCGAACCCACGTGACGGTGCGTTCGGGAACGGCGAGCAGCGCAATGGACACGACGAGGGCTTGGACGAAGAGCACGAGCGTCCACGGGTTCATCGCAATCGAGTCGCGGACATCGCCGCGAACAAGCGCCTTGAGCGCCCGGGTGCAGCCACATCCTGGGCACCAACCGCCGGTCACCAACCGATACGGGCACAAGATTTGGCCTTCTTCGGCGGATAGTTCGGTCAACGCAGCGGCGGCGCAGACACCGATGAAACCCGCCGCAGGGATCGCCCGGCGAACACCAACCCATGGGGTTGCTGTGTGTGCGTGGTTGTGGTGATGCTCGATCGGTGCTGCGTCGGGGTAAGACGCAGCGGTGAGCGTGTGGGCCATGGGCGAGCGGTTAGCTCTCGGCTCCGGCGAGGGCTTCGCGAGCTGGAGCGAGATACTCGTTGACGTCCTCGGCGGTGAGGTCGGCTGCATCGGGGATGTCGTCGAGGCTAAGGCCGTCGGCTGCCAGCAACTCTTCGAGCTCGCCGGTCTCGATCATCAGGTTCAGCTGCTCGGTGAGTTCGAGGTCGCGGAACGCTGCGTCTTCGTTTGGTTCGAACTGGGTGCGCTCGAACAGGGTGACCGCAAGGATCTCTTCCATGTGCAGCTCGTTTGCGGCACCGAGACCAAAGCCCGGCATCTGACCAGCGACTAGACGTCTACGGCCGTCGGGAGATGCGTAGTTTTCGCCGGTTCCAACGATTGCCGAACCTTTCGCAATCCACACGACTTGATCTTCGAGCGTGGTGAATGTGAGGTGGACCTCGCCGTTTGCGAGGGACGGTCCAATGCCGCCGCCACCCTCGGCGCCGTGGCAACCAGAGCAGCCGGATTCGACGTAGACATGTTCGCCTTCACCGAGTAGCCCGCTGAGTCCCTGAGGAACTCGTTCGAGGGTGCCGAAGTAGAAGGCTCCCCAGACCGGCATGAACAACAGCACAGGGATGATCCAGAACGGCATCTTCTTGCGAGCCTGGAACTTTTCCACGTATGGGGCAACGGGCTCGGGTTCTGGTTCGACGTAGACCTCGGGAACGGGTGCGCTCGCTGCGACCGCAGGGGTCGATGCCGCTGCAGCTTGTTCAACGGCTGTTCCGGTTTCGGCTTCTGCCGGGGCTTCGCCCGACATCGCTGCTTTTCGTGCAGCTGACCGCTTCAGCAGGTGCTCTGGGATTTCAGTCAAGGAACCCTTCTCCTATGCGCGCGTCGTGGTTCGGGTTGCGACGATGCATCGTACGCCGTTTTTGGCCGAACGCGATGCATTGGCATCGCGATCATGTCATCTCGGATCGTAGAAGGTGCCGCGTTGGCGAGTCGACACGTGGGTGACGAAATGCAAGCGACTATTGTCACGTCCAACCGTCTAGGCCAATTTTGGCGATCTCGTGATAAACCCTCCGCTTGGCACCGCGAACACGGGTGCCCCCGCACTACACTTGTGATTATATTCACGAGCGGAATATCTCGGCCGATTGCAGCAGTGCACGGCTAGGGTGTTCAGCGGGATTATTCGCACCGGTATAGATGCAAGGGAGAGAGCATCAAAAATGACAGAGTTCATTGTTTCGCTCGTCGTCATGTTCTTGTCGATTGGTGTCTATCACTGGTATGAAAAGCGCACCCCGGTAGATAAGCGCTTCACGTGGGGCGAAGCCATGATTGCCTCCGTCTACGTCTTCTACATCTTCTTCTGGATCTACGGCGTGGTCCCACACTTCTGGCTCCAGTGGGCCGATAGCGGTTTGCAGTGGCGTGCCGATGTCATTCTTCAGGGCCCCCACATTCCGTTCATTTCGAACACCGTCGATGGTCAGGCGCTCGGCGTCATTGCATCGCAGCAAGACGGCGGATGGTTCCCATTCCGAATTCCGTACATCGTCATCCGTGACATCATCGCCGTGCTCATTCACGTGGTCCTGCTCGGTCTCAACATTTGGTACTGGAACCACTGGCAGACCCGTGCAGCTCGCGCTGAAGCAGCAGAGAAGGCCGTCGAGACGCCGTCGGAGTTCGGTCGTCCGCTCATTCGGGAGGGGGCTCGATAAGTGTCGGTTACCGATGCAAATCCCCCAATGCCCGAGTTTCGGGACGACTATGTCCTCCAAGAGGTCGACGCGGCCTGGCTCTCCGCGGCTGTCAAGCCAAAACAGTTCATTCACATCGATCAGTCCGAGTGCATCATGTGCGAAGGATGCGTCGACATCTGCCCGTGGAAATGCATCCACATGGTGTCGCCCGATTCAATCGCGGAAGCAATCGGCACCGAGCAGCCAGGCCTCGATCCGGCCGACAACGTTATTTTCACCATCGACGACGACGTCTGCACGCGATGTGCGCTGTGCGTCGACCGCTGCCCAACCGGTGTGATCATCCTCGGCAAGATCGGCGATCCCGATCCCGATGGCGATTACCACCAACGCACAAACACCCATGGCTACGGCTACGGCATGCGACTCGGCTGAGTCCATACCCGCCCGGCACCCAGCAATTACTACCCATCCGTAACGAGAACGAGCAGGAAATCAAGTGGCAAAGAACAAGCTGCCAGTTTCACAGCAAATTCAAAAGAAGACGTCAGAACTGGTCGACAGCACCCAGGGCAGCCAAGCCTGGAGCTCGATCTTCCGTCCCGGCTCGATTTTCCGCAAGGGCTACAGCGATAGCCCTCGTAACCGTTCGTATGTGATCATGAACTCGGTGCTGTATCACTTGCACCCTGTAAAGGTGAAGCGCCACGCCGTGAAGGTCAGCTACACGCTGTGTCTCGGTGGAATCAGTTTCTTTACGTTCATCTTGTTGACCGTCACCGGCATCTTCTTGATGTTCTTCTACCGTCCAACCGCCGCCCAGGCGTGGGACGACATCTTTGCCCTGCAGTCATCGGTCACCTTCGGCCTCCTCGTGCGCAACATGCATCGTTGGTCGGCTCACCTCATGGTGCTGTCGGTCTTCTTGCACATGGCTCGCGTGTTCTACCACGGCGCCTACAAGGCGCCGCGAGAGTTCAACTGGGTCATCGGCGTGATGCTCCTGCAGTTCACGCTTCTCCTTTCGTTCACCGGTTACCTCCTTCCATGGGATCAGCTCGCATTGTGGGCCGTGACCGTGGGTACCAACATGATGGGATTCACCCCCGTCTTTGGTGAGCAGGTTCGTTTCGTGCTGCTCGGCGGCGTGGAGATCGGTACCGACACGCTGCTGCGCTGGTACGTGCTGCACGTGCTCTTCTTACCGTTCGTCACGGTGATTTTCATGGCCATCCACTTCTGGAGAGTCCGCAAAGACGGCGGCATCTCCGGACCTCTGTAGGGAAGGGAAGCACACATGACTGAGATTCCTGAACACCTCCGTAAGCGGGCCGCTGAAGCCCGCGCGAAAGCAAGCGCTGACGATGGTGGCGATGCTGCTCCTGCGGCTGCTACTCCGGCTGACGACGCGCCCAAGTCTGAGGCTGCTTCAAAAATCCCCGCACATCTCCTCGAGCGTTCAAAGGCTGCGAAGTCGAAGAAGGCTGGCGGTGAAGTTGAGGCAGCCGCTCCAGCTGCGGCCGCTGCTGGCGGCGGCGGTGTCGCGACTGCGGTTGCTGCAGCTCCAGCTGCCCCCGTAGCTACCGGCCCGGGTGGTCACACCCAGCGGTTGCTCACCGTGGTCAAGTCCGGATCGATCCAAGACGTCAAGGCCGTCCCTCAGGACAAAGTGCACACGTGGCCGCACCTGCTCGTGGTCGAGTTCGTGGCCTGCTTGTTCGTGCTTGCGTTCATCTTAATTTTTTCGGTGTTCGTCAATGCTCCCCTTCTCGAGTTGGCAAACTTCAACGAAACCCCCAACCCATCGAAGGCGCCGTGGTACTTCCTAGGCCTCCAAGAACTTCTCACCATGTTCCACCCACAGGTGGCTGGCGTGACCATTCCCGGAATGGGCATGTTCTTGTTGATCTTGGCTCCGTACATCGACCGCAATCCCTCAATGAAGCCAGAAGATCGGAAGTTCGCGATCTCGCTACAGACCGTCCATCTCATGTACTGGGCAGTCCTCACGATGATCGGTTCGTTCTTCCGTGGCCCCGGTTTCAACTTCATCTTTCCGTGGAATGACGGATTGTTCTTCGAGTTCTAGAAAGGCAGTCACCCATGATTTTCGTAGTACTTGCCATCATTGCTCTTGTTCTGCTGGCTGGAATCCTGCTCTTTGCAGCAAGTCGGCGTCGTGACGCCGACAGCGCAATCAGCGAAGTGTCCTCCGAGACCCGCCGTCGCGACCGCGACCGGGTAAAGGCATCGGTTGCCGCGGCAGCAGTCGAGGGCGAAGTCTCTGGACGTGACCTCGAAAAGACCACCGCCATCGAACAGCGTAAGGGCGATCTCGTCGCCGCTGGCGAATTTGCCGATGTCGAACCGTGGGTCGCGCCAGATCCCGAGGTCATCGGCGTGGCTCGTCGTCAGTTCCTGAACCGGGCAATCATTGCGGTCATGGGATTGAACCTGACCGGGTTCGGACTCGCCGTCATTGCGCAGCTTTGGCCTGGCGCATCTGAGGGTTTCGGTGCTCCAATTCGTGTTGGCGCAATCCCCGACGTCCTCGCCGAAATCACGGCAAACAACGGCTTCCTCTACCGCCCTGAGGGTCGTATGTGGATCACCGAGTTCCCAGCGAGCGCCCTTGAGAAGGCTGCTCCCATCTATGCCGGCACCACTGCATGGCCCGGCATCCAGGCCGGTGTGAAGGCCATCTTCCAGAAGTGCCCGCACCTCGGTTGTCGAGTGCCGGAGTGCGGCAGCTCACAATATTTCGAATGCCCATGCCACGGTTCGTTCTATAACCGTGTCGGTGAGAAGCGTGGCGGCCCAGCCCCACGTGGCATGGACTTCTTCGGCATGTCGGTTGAGGGCGGAGTCCTCACCGTAAATACCGGCGACATCATCTTTGGCCCTGACATCGGCGTCGACAGCACCGGCCAAGAGCGTGAAGGGCCAAGCTGCCTTGGCGCTTCGTCACACGCATAATTCCGCAATACCCAGTAGTTCAGAGACCAGATTCATCGTGCAAGAATCCACGATGAACCGCTAAGACAAACCTAGATTCAGAGACCGTGATGCTCCTCGCTCAGACCGCCGTGCGTAACGTCGGCATTGTCATATTCGCCATAATTATCATTGGCCTCATCGTCTATCTCTTCTTCAATCTTTTGGATTCGAAGGGAGAGGGCGGTGCGGAAATTGAACTTGCCGCGAACCGGAAGCCCTACTTCGACGACGACATTCTCGAAACCCGCAAGCTCGACCTGAGCTTGATGTCGGGTCTGTTCTTGCTGTCGGTCATCGGTATTGCCTTGCCGCTCTACTGGCTTGGTGAGCCGGGGCGTCACGAAGGCCTCGTTGAGAACACCATCGAGCTCAACACCGAGCGGGGCGCAGAGAGCTTCGAAGAGTCCTGTTCGTCGTGTCACGGCGGTGGCGGCGCAGGCGGCGAGATCGCCTTTGCTATCACCGAAGCCGGCACCGGCAACTTCATTGCGTCCGTCGACTGGGTTGCACCCTCGCTCACCTCGTTGCTCACCCGCTTCGATGAAGATGAGGTCACCCACACGCTGAACTTTGGTCGTAATGGCGTCATGCCAGCGTGGGGCGCACCTGGTGGAGGCCCCCTCACCACCCAGCAGCTCGAGATCATCATCACCTACCTGCGTTCGGTGCAACGCGACGGCGCAGCGGTACAAGCCGCAGTCTTTGACGGACTCGTGGAGGGCGCTCGCGCCGAGATGATCAGCCGAGATGCCGATCTTTCAGCCGAGCTCGCCGAACTCGAGTTCGGCGTGCAAGTCGCCCGCCAATCCGGACTTGCCGACCAGATCGAAGAAGCCGCCTCCGAGCTCGGAGCATTCCAAGCCCGCACTGGCGAGCTGTTCCCGAACGATGAGCTGGCTGCTTGGGTCGAAGAGATCTCCGACCCAGGCCACGAGGAATACCTGACCTACGGCGAATTGCTCTTCACGAACCGTGCCGATGCCGGGGCGTATGGTTGCGCACGCTGCCATACCGCTGGCTGGTCCTTCGATGGCGCAAACGACTTCGACCTCGCTGGCAACCCGTTGACGACCATTGTTGACGAGGACGGCAACGAAGTCGCTGGATACAACCAAGGCGGCGGTTGGTTCGGACCGAACCTCACCGGTGGGTCCACGCTTTCGCAGTTCCCCCGAGCAGACCAGCAGATTGGCTTTATCGAGGTCGGATCTACCGACGGTGGCCAGTATGGTGCGGCCGGTCAAGGCAGCGGCCAAATGCCCGGCTTTGGCGAACGCATCGATTCTGCCCTCGTCGAGATCGACGAGTTCGGAAACGAGCTTGAACGTGTGTGGCCAGCCAGCCTCACCGAAGACCAGATCACCGCAATCGTTGCTTACGAGAGGAGCCAATAATGATGTCTCTTCTGGCTCAAATCGGCTTTGACCCCCAGATCCGTGGCGCACTCGTCGTTGCCACCGGCGCCATTGTGTTGTTCGGTTCGGTCTGGATGATCATGGCCACCAACCAAGGTGTGCGTCTGTCGGCGCTCATCTGTCTTGCCGGGTTCTTCGGCTGGATGGTTATCATGGGCGGCTTCTGGTGGATCCGCGGCATTGGTTTCGTTGGCGATTCGGTCAGCTGGCAGGTCCTCGACTTCAACCGTGAAGACATCAGCCAGTCCTCTGTCGAACGAGCGAGGGTCCTTCCCGACCCCGCCGATATCCAAGGGCTCGGCATTCAGGTCGCACAGGCTGGCCTAGCCGCCGGTGTTGAAGAGATGGATGAGTTCCTCCTCGAACCCGACCCGGAGGACGAAACGTTTGCGCAGATGACCCAGGACGAACTGCAACAAGAGTTCCTCCTGGCAGCGCAGCGCAACTCATCGACGACGCTCAGCCAGATCATGTCGGTTGCACCAGATTTCGTTGAAGAGGCAGAAGAAAGTGGCCTGATTCCCGATCTTGGCGGCTGGGTCGTCATGACCGCCGGCGAAGCTGGCGAGGCACAAGCTGCCGTTGGAGCTGAAATTCTCGAATCCGATGCCTTCGACTTTGACTCGCAAGCCGAATTTAAGTTCCTCGACGCATTCCGGACTGGTGGCAAACCTCGGATTAGCCGTGACAACGATCTTGGATGCACGTTCTGTGTCGACAACCTCGAGCGTGGTTGGTTGTGGATCACGAACTCGGCTCGGATCAAGAACCCAACCGAATATGCTGTAGTTCAGCTTCGTGCCATCGACGAGGAAGCGCTGATCACCGAAGAGGGCCAGGCTCCTCGCTTCCCCGCAGTCGATGAAGATGCCCAAATTGTTTCGGCCGTTCTTGTTCGCGACCTTGGCAATGTCCGTTTCCCACCGGCAATGGTGACCCTTGGATCGTTGTTGATCTTCACGGCGTTGGCGTACATGCTTCACCTCCGTGACCTCGCAACAATGCGTCGCGTCGACCAGCATGAGGCTGAGGTCTCCTAATGCAGTACTTGCCGCTCGTCGGTCTCGGGGTGCTCGGTATTCTCTTCGCTGCCCTGAGCTTTCCTGCAAACAAGATGCTTGCGCCGAAGCGGCCGAACGACAAGAAAAACTCGGCCTACGAATGCGGCATTGAGCCAGCGAAGGAAACGCCAGAGCGGTTCCCTGTGCGCTTCTTCCTTATCGCCATGATCTTCATCGTGTTCGATATCGAGCTGATCTTCTTCTATCCGTTTGCGGTTGCCCACGAGACGCTCGGAGCCTTCGGGTTCTTTGCGATCCTGATCTTTACGTTCTCGGTCTTTGAATCGTTCGTCTACCTCATTGGTAACGGCGCCCTCGAGTGGGGTCCAGTCCATACTGCGCGTCGCCTCGAAGCAGCGGTTTCTGACGAGCGAACCACCCGATCGACCATCCGCCGTGTCGGCCAGGAAGGTCGCCTCGAGAGTCCAACGACCCAGCCCGGCCCTGGCGATACACCAGAGCCAGCGGAGGCCGCGTGACATGGGATTATTCCGAGACGAAGATACTGGCCGTAACGTTCTAGACGACGGCCTGGCCGGACTCGAACATAACGTCATCACGGGTCGAGTAGAAGACCTCGTCAACTGGTCTCGGGCACGGAGCCTGTGGCCTGCCACGTTTGGTCTTGCCTGCTGTGCCATCGAGATGATGGCGACCGGCGCGGGCCACTACGATATGGCTCGTTATGGCATGGAAGTGTTCCGAGCCTCGCCTCGCCAAGCCGATTTGATGATCGTCGCTGGTCGCGTGTCGCAGAAAATGGCGCCAGTGCTTCGCACGATCTATGACCAAATGGCCGAGCCCAAGTGGGTCATCTCGATGGGTGTTTGCGCATCGAGCGGCGGCATGTTCAACAACTACGCAATCGTTCAAGGCGTGGACCAAGTTGTTCCCGTCGACGTGTATGCGCCCGGTTGCCCTCCCGGGCCCGAGACACTGCTGCACGCGATCTTTACCTTGCACCACAATATTGAGAACGGTGAGCTGATGCGGCGTCGTGACGAGTTCGGTGGCGGGGCAGCCATTGAGGTTGCTCAGCAAGACGGGCAGCCAACTCCAGTCGAAATTGGACGGCGCTAGTAATGGCGGGTTCAGACGAGACCACCGAGACCGAAACCGAGGTCGAAGAGACCACCGAAGCGGTCGAAACCGACGACGAGGCGAGCATTGACGAAGAGCAGCTCTATGGCGTGCCCGCCGCGAGCGCCTTTGGCCAAATGGTGCTGTTCCCCGACACCGAGAGCTACCTCGATCTGTTCTCAGAGTTGCAGGGCGACGGCTTCCAGCAAGTGATCGACCTTTGCGGCGTCGACTATCTCAACCATGAACGCTCGGATCTTCCAGCGAGTGTCATCGCCGAACGCTTCGAGGTTGTGGTCAACCTCATCAGTCATGCCCGGCGTGAGCGTATTCGCGTCCGTGTCCAGGTGGCCGATGGCGCATCGATTCCGTCGTTGTTCGACCAGTTTCCTGGCACTGAGGCAATGGAACGTGAAGCCTTTGACATGTTCGGTATCACCTTTGAGGGGCACCCCGATCACAGCCGAATTCTGATGCCGGAAACCTGGGAGGGTTTCCCCCTCCGAAAGGACTTCGACATCGGTCGAATTCCTGTGCAATTCAAAGACGCCCCCGGGCAGCGGTAAGGAGAGCCACCATGGCAATTGCAGAATCTTCCGCCGACTCAGATCCGTCGATTCTCGTCGGAGCAAGTCGCGTCATGGGACGCGACAACGCCGTGCTTCGCCTCAGCGAGGCCGAAGCCGCAGCGATGACGTTGACTCCCGAAGACGAGTTTGGTGATCAAAAAATGATCATCAATATGGGACCATCGCATCCGTCGACCCATGGTGTGCTTCGTCTCATGCTCGAGATGGAAGGCGAGACGGTTCTGCGATCCAAGCCAATCATTGGCTATTTGCACACCGGCATGGAAAAGACCGGCGAACAGCTGACCTATCTCCAGGGATGCACGAACGTCACCCGCATGGACTACTCGTCGCCGCTCTTTACCGAGCTTGCATTCTCCCTCGCTGTCGAGAACCTCCTCGGCATGGAAATCCCCGAGCGGGCCACCTGGATCCGCATGATGATGACCGAGCTGAACCGCATGGCTTCGCACATGTTGTTTATGGCGACCAATGGTATGGACCTCGGTGCGGTCTCGATGATGATCTACGGTTGGCGCGAGCGCGAGCCACTTCTCCGGTTCTTCGAAAAGGTCACGGGCCTTCGCATGAACCACAACTACATCCGTCCCGGCGGCGTCGCTGCGGACCTTCCCGACGGGTGGCAACAAGACCTGCTCGACTACCTCGATCTGATCACTCCTCGTCTCGAGGAGTACCACATCTTGATGAACGGCCAGCCCATCTGGCGAGATCGCCTGCAGGGCGTTGGGGTCATGAACGAGGCCGAATGTCTCGCACTCGGAACCACTGGCCCGTTGCTCCGATCGACCGGCAGCAGCTGGGACCTCCGCCGCGACATGCCCTACCTTGCCTACGACCAGGTCGATTTCGACATTCCGGTCGGAAACTACGGCGACTGCTTTGATCGCTACGCGATTCGCCTCGCGGAGATCGAAGAATCGATGCGCATCGTCC
The DNA here is from genome assembly GCA_938084885.1 of uncultured Acidimicrobiales bacterium. Taxonomy (GTDB): domain Bacteria; phylum Actinomycetota; class Acidimicrobiia; order Acidimicrobiales; family SHLQ01; genus SHLQ01. Next base: position 4,973 of record CALKGG010000038.1, on the reverse strand, counting down.
GCCAGTGCATCGACAAAATGCCATCGGGCGATTACCGGGCACAAGACAAAAAGGTCACGCCACCGCCACGGGCCCGCATCGACGAATCGATGGAAGCGCTGATCCACCACTTCAAGATCTTCACCGAGGGATACAAAGTCCCCGAAGGTGAAACCTACGCTGCCGTCGAAAGTCCACGCGGCGAGCTTGGTGTCTACATCGTGTCCGATGGCTCGTCGACGCCCTACCGAATGCATGTCCGCGCCCCGAGCTTTGTCAACCTGCAGACGCTTCCGCACCTGATGGAAAACGGACTGCTGGCAGATGCGGTCGCGGTGATCTCCAGCGTCGACCCAATCATGGGAGAAGTCGATCGGTGACGTATTGGCTCAGCCCGGGCGGGCTTCCCCAACCTCGAAACATCGCCTGCGGCGAAACATCGCCCGCACCAAGGATTACCTCATGAGTAGATTGAGTGACGCCAACGTGGCGCTCGCCAAAGACATCATCCGCCGTTACCCGCGGCCAAAGTCGGCGCTGATTCCGCTGCTGCACCTTGCCCAAGAACAAGAAGGCTGGGTCTCTGATGAGGCCATGGCCCATCTCGGCGAGCTCGTTGGTGTAACCGCCGCGGAAGTTCGCGGCACGTGCACGTTCTACGAGATGTTCAAACTGCATCCGGTTGGCAAGTACATGGTCAACATCTGCACGAACATTGCCTGCCAGTTGCTCGGCGGTGAAGAACTACTCCATCACGCAGAACAGACGCTCGGCATTCGCGCAGGCGGAACAACGAACGATGGCTTGTTCACAATCGAAGATGTGGAATGCATCGCGGCGTGCACCGAAGCGCCATGCATTCAAGTGAACTATCGCTTTGGACTGCGTCTCACCCACGATGACTTTGACGACATCATCGCGGCTCTGCGGGCTGGCAACACTCCTGAGAAGCTGATCACGGCGAACCCCGGCGAGGTTATTCCGTCGCACGGCACGCTCGGTCTGTCTCGACAGGTTATGACCGAAGTGCAAACGACCCATATCGTCGCGCCTGAACAAGTCACTGAAGCCCCTGTATGGCTCGCTACCTCGAGTAAGGACAGCTGATGGCAACCGGACAATACGTCCCCCACGCGCCGGGATACGTGGACTCGCCAGGTGAAAAGATCGTTACCTCGCGGTTCGTTTACGACGACAGCTACACGTTGGAGCGCTACGAGGCCACCGGTGGCTACGAGGGCTTTAAGGCCGCGTTGCAAAAGGCTCCCGACGACGTGCATTCGATTACCCGTGATGCGACCCTTCTCGGTCGCGGTGGCGCTGGCTTCCCGGCGGGAATCAAGTGGGGATTTTGCCCAGACGACGTGTGGCCTCGCTATCTCGTGGTCAACGGCGACGAATCCGAACCAGGCACCTACAAAGACCGCCTGCTCATGGAACTCGATCCGCACCAGCTAATCGAGGGTTGTCTCATTGCGTGCTACGCCATTGGCCTCACGCAGTGTTTCCTCTATGTGCGCGGCGAAATGGCCGTTGCTCAACAGCGCATCGCCGATGCCCTCAACGAGGCATACGCCAAGGGCTACATTGGCCAAAACGTTCTCGGCACCGATTTCAGCGTCGACATCGTGCTGCATTGGGGCGCTGGCGCCTACATCGTGGGTGAAGAGACGGCGCTGATCGAAAGCCTCGAAGGCAACCGCGGTATGCCTCGCCTCAAGCCTCCGTTCTTTCCTGCGGCGGTCGGTCTCTACGGTCAGCCAACGATTGTCAACAATGTAGAAACGCTGTCGAACCTGCCGTGGCTTATGAACAACGGCGCCGACAAATACAAAGAGTTCGGTAGCGAGACCTCTCCTGGAACCCGCATGTTTGCGGTGTCTGGCCAGGTGAAGCGTCCCGGTGTGTACGAGGTCGAACAGGGTGTCACCACCTATGAAGATCTCATCTACGGGAACGACTACTGCCAGGGCATGCTCGACGGTCGCGAACTCAAGATGTTCGTTCCCGGCGGCGGCTCTGCGCCATGGCTTTTCCCCGAGCACGTAAAACTGCCGCTCGAAGCACGTCCCGTTGGCGCTGCTGGAACCATGCTCGGTTCTGGCGCAATCGTCATCATGGACGACACCACCGACGCCGTGAAGGCCTGCCTTCGCATCGTCCGCTTCTTCGCCCGGGAATCGTGTGGCAAGTGTGCACCGTGTCGTGAAGGCACCAGCTGGGAAGAGAAGATTCTGCAGCGCATCCTCGATGGACATGGACGCCCAGGCGATCTCGACCTGCTGCTCGACATTGGCGACAACATTTCGCCGGGGCCGTACCCGGTCGCTGGTTTTGAAGCCGAGGGTCTGGAGCCAGTGCCATTCCCTCCCCGCCAGACAACGATCTGCCCCCTCGGGCCATCGTCTGTTGCGCCGATTACCTCGGCGTTGCGCCGATTCCGTCACGAGTTTGAAGCAAAGATTGCAGCCGCAAACGAGACGTCGGTGGAGGTCATTGCATGAGCGGAATGAACTGGAACAACGTGACCTCGAGCATCTCGACAGCGCTCGATTGTGGATGTCGAGGACAACAATGACGACGACAGATCCTGTTGCAGCAGCTGAGGTTGTGCCCGAAGGCGTACCGGTCACGGTCAACGGCGTCGAGATTCTTGCCAACAAGGGTGAGCTACTGATCGACGCCGCCGAACGTCATGGTGTCTATATCCCGCGCTTTTGTTATCACCCCCGAATGAAGCCGGTCGGCATGTGCCGCATGTGCCTCGTCGAGGTCGACACTGGTCGCGGCCCCGGTCTGCAACCGTCGTGCATGCTTCCCGCAACCCCTGGCATGGTCGTTGAGACCGAGAGCGAGATCACCAAGAAGGCCCAGGACGGCGTTCTTGAGTTCCTGCTGATCAACCATCCGCTCGACTGCCCGGTCTGCGACAAGGGTGGCGAATGCCCGCTGCAGGATCAGACCATGGCCTATGGCCCTGGCGAAAGCCGGTTCGTCGAAGAGAAGCGACATTTCCAAAAGCCGATTCCGATCAGCGACATTGTCTACCTCGATCGTGAGCGTTGCATCCTGTGCGACCGCTGCACCCGCTTTGCGAAGGAAGTGGCTGGCGATCCGCTCATCCACTTCCAAGCCCGCGGCAACCAGACCGAGGTCAACACCTTTCCCGACGAGCCGTTCTCGTCGTATTTCTCAGGCAACACGGTGCAGATTTGTCCGGTAGGCGCACTTACCGCGCAGCCGTACCGGTTCAAGGCCCGGCCGTGGGACCTCACCGAAACCCCATCGACAGCGACGACCGATTCGGTCGGCGCCCGAATCACTGTCCAGGGTTCCCGCAACCAGGTACTCCGATATCTCGGCGTCGACAGCGACGCCGTCAACTGGGGATGGCTGAGCGACAAAGAGCGATTCAGCTTTGAGGCGTGGAACTCTGAGGCTCGCCTGACCGGCCCACTCGTTCGCGGTAACGAACTCGGCACTGCGACAGATGATGGCGACCGACTCGTCGCCGCGTCATGGCCACTAGCGCTTCGCAGGGCGGCAGCAGCGTTGAAAGATGTCGACCCGACACGAGTTGCGTTTTTCGGCGGCGCTCGCATGTCGAACGAAAGCCAATACGCCTGGGCGAAGCTTGCAAAGTCGATCATTGGCACCGACAACGTCGATGCACAGATCGGCGATGGGATCGACCCTGCGCTCGTTCTTGGCTTGCCGAGAGCAACCATTGCTGACGCGTGTGCAAAGGGCGGGACCGTTCTCGTCCTTGGCGTCGACCCGAAGGAGACGCACGGGTCGCTCTACTTGCGTCTTCGTCACGCCGCCACCGAAGATGGCGCAACGCTCATCGAGATCTCGCCACGCCAGACTGGTCTCAGCCCGTATGCCGTCCATTCGCTTCGGGCGATTCCCGGTACTGCACACAATGTTGTCGAATCATTGCTCTCGGGCGCTGGACACGACGACATACTGGCTGCATCGGCAGCTCTTGGTGAGGGTCCGCTCACCGTGCTGTACGGCCCCGGGTCGCTCGCTGAAGACACATCGACGATCGAAAAATCGCTGGCGATGATCGCCGAGGCTCGGCCGAACGCGACGTTCTTGCCGTGTCTGCACCGAGGCAACGTCTTCGGGGCACTCGACATGGGTCTGGCCCCGGGTCTTCTACCTGGCCGCACCGGACTCGCCTCGACCCCATTGGGTTGGGAATCGGCACCGACACAGGTTGGCCTCGATACCGAAGCAATGTTGCGTCGAGCAGCAGACGGCGACATCGACGTTGCAATCTTGCTCGGCTGTGATCCGCTCACCGACTTCCCCGATGGCTCGCTCGCCGAGCAGGCCTTCAACAAGGTCGAACACCTGATTTCGGTCGATGCGCTTTTGAACTTCACCTCGACGGGCGCCGACGTGGTGTTCCCGGCGGCTGCGAGCGCAACCGAAGTCGACGGCACCTTCACGAACCTCGAGGGTCGCATGAGCACGGTGAACCGCAAGGTCACCCCACCCGGTACGGCGCGCCCGGACTGGATGATCGCCGCGGAACTTGCTGCCGAACTTGGTCACGATCTTGGATTTATCGACCTCGACGAACTGTGGGCCGAACTTTCTCAGGTTTCGGTGCTTCACGCTGGTCTCGATATGGCAGCGATTGCTGACGCCGGTGTCGACGGGCTCCTCGTTTCGGGATCATCGATCACTGCGCCGACAGCCGAAGCCGTTTCCGTACCAGAACGCACCTTCGAAGATGGTGTGCTTCTCGTGGCGACACGCAAGATGTACGACCAAGGCACGATGCTCACGTTCTGTCCGTCACTGAGTGGGCTCGCCCAGGGAGCGGTGGCCATCATACATCCCGACACGCTCGCCGACCTCGGGCTGTCCGCAGGCGTTGATGTCACGGTGAGTAACGATTCCGGCTCGATTGAACTGCCGTGTGTGGGCGACGAGAATGTGGCGCTTGGGTGTGTCGCAATTGACTTCAATCAACCCAA
>CALKGG010000037.1 GCA_938084885.1 uncultured Acidimicrobiales bacterium | reverse complement strand
CTCGGTGGCGACTTCACCGACGTGTCCGGTGTTCCTGTGTCCGGTCTTGTTCGAGTCGACCGCCTGACCGGCGCCGTTGACACCTCCTGGACCCCGAGCTTTGTTGGTTCGATCAACGGAACCCAACTCGTTCGCACGATCGAGATGCAGCCCGGCGGCGATCAACTATTTGTCCTCCACTTTGCCAGCCTGGTCGAAGGCCAAACGCGTCAAGCCGTCGCCAAGTTCGATATTGGAAACGCCACCCCGTCGCTTTCCACCTGGAACATCCCATGGTCGGCCCAAGCTGGCAACCGTGACTGCTGGAGCGCGCTGCGTGACCTAGCAATCTCGCCAGATGGATCCTTCCTCGTCATCGGCGGCCAAGGCGCCGACAACCCACCGAACTGTGACTCGGTGCTGCGATACCCAACAGCGGGCAACGCAACGGTCAACTTTGACTGGTCGGCCCGCATGTACTCGAGCGTGTTCAGCCTCGCCGTCAGCGACGTTGCCGTGTACACCGGTGGGCACTTCTGTGCAGCTCCACGCAACGCGGCCCCTCCAGGTGGCATCACCTCAACCTTCCCCGGCACCGCAAACGGCTGCGACGTAAACAACCCCGGTGCAGCGATCAACCCGTCGTCCATCGACCCAGAGGGTGCGGTCTTCCGCTCCCAGATGGCTGCGCTCAACCCGGCGAATGGTCAGGCGCTTCAATGGGATCCGGGCAGCAACAACGACGTTGGTGTGTTTGATCTGACCCTGATTGACCGAGGTCTTCTCGCTGGCCACGATGGCGACCGGTTCAGTACCTTCCTTGTTGGCGGGTCCGGCTTCTTCGACCTCGCAGCAAATACTCCTGACACGTCGCCACCCGATGTCTTTATCGACGCGCCGAGCGCCGATGCGGTGTTCTTCTCATCTCCCACCGAGCTCGCCGGAACCGCAGTCGATGACCGCGAGGTCTCGAGCGTTGTCGTGCGTTTGCGTAACGTCACCCTTGGTCAAAATCTGCAAACCAACGGAATGTTCGGTGACGCTATTGCCGACCTTGCCGTGTCGACCGAAACGACTGGACTTGGCCAAGTCGCGTGGACCGTGGGGGTCAATGCACTTCCACCGGCAACCTACGAGATTCGAAGCTTCGCCGTCGACGGGTTCGGCAACTCGGCTCCGACGGTGACCTCTCGCTTTATCGTTGCGGGCACGGCGACCTGCACGGTGGCTCTTGACCAAAACAATCAACCAGTGCTGACACTCGATCAGTTCATCGACGAAGGCCTCAACGATCTTGTCGTCCGTCGTGACAATGCGTTCTTGGAAACGCTCAGCGGCAACACCACCACCTATGTCGACACGTCGGCGGGTCCCGGTGACCAAAGCTATGTTGTTCGCTGGCGCCCCGACGGTGTGGTCACCGACGTTGCATGTTCCCCATCCCCAATCACTGTTCCGGACCCTGCGCTCACGGCGACGTGTTCGGTTCGTCTGAACGGGGCTGGGAACGTTGTGGTCGACTGGGTGATCGATGGTGTGACGACGTTTGTGGTTCGTGACAACGATGGATGGGTTGGCACTGTTGAGGGTGCAAACACGTTCACCGATGTCGACCCAACGCCAGGTCAGCGCACGTATGAGATTCGTTACCGTCCAAGCGGCGCAGTCACAGATTTGACATGTTTGCCCGACCCAATCACGGTGCCAGGTGCTCCCGTTGCTGATGCGTGTTCGGTTCGTGTCGATGCGGCTGGGAACGTTGTGGTCGATTGGGTGATCGATGGTGTGACGACGTTTGTGGTTCGTGACAACGATGGATGGGTTGGCACTGTTGAGGGTGCAAACACGTTCACCGATGTCGACCCAACGCCAGGTCAGCGCACCTATACGATTCGGACCCGAGTGGCTGGGATTGTGTCGGACCTGGCGTGCACGCCAACGGTTACCGTCGGCTAACACCACCTCGCAACAAAACGAACGAAGGTCCGAACCTGCAACGCAGGCTCGGACCTTCGAACGTTGTATGCCGAATCAGATTTGGTCGAGTGCCTCGTTCAGATCGGCAACGAGGTCATCGCCAGTTTCGATACCAACGGAGAGCCGGACGAGGTCGTCGGGAACCTCGAGCGGTGAACCAGCCGCCGACGCGTGCGTCATCACGCCGGGGTGCTCGATGAGCGACTCGATGCCGCCGAGCGATTCGGCGAGGGTGAACAGCCGGGTGCGGGTTGTGAGCGACTTCGCCGCCTCGAGGCCAGCGTGAACCCGGAACGAAATCATGCCACCAGCGGCCTTCATCTGGCGTCGAGCAATTTCGGCACCTGGGTGGCTGTCGAGGCCCGGATACAGCACGTGAGATACCGCAGGGTGCGCAAGCAGCATCTCGACGATCGCTTCGGCGTTTGCGGTGTGGCGGTCCATGCGAACACCCAGCGTCTTTAGGCCGCGGGTTGTTAGAAAGCAGTCCATTGGGCCCGGCACGGCGCCGACCGCGTTCTGCAGGTATTGGATGTCGTTCGCCCATTCTTCATCGTTGGTCGCCGCGAATCCTCCAACGACATCGCTGTGACCGCCAATGTATTTGGTCGTCGAGTGAATGACGAGATCGGCGCCATGTTCGATTGGCTGCTGCAGATATGGGGACGCGAAGGTGTTGTCGACGACGAGCTTGGCGCCGTGCTTGTGGGTCACCTCTGCAATTGCGGCGATGTCGAACACGGTCAACAGCGGGTTCGTGGGCGTCTCCATCCATACGATCTTGGTTGCCGGGTTCCAGTCGCGGTCGAGCGCCCCGGGGTTGGTGAGGTCGGCCGCCGACCAGGTGACACCGGCCCGTGTCACGACCTGGGAGATCAGGCGGAATGTCCCGCCATAGGCGTCGTTGCCGAGTACGACGTGATCGCCGGAAACGAGCGAACGCAAGACGGTGTCTTCGGCCGCGAGACCAGACGCGAAGGCGTAACCGAAACGAGCGCCCTCGAGGTTGGCGAGCGCGTCCTGAAGTGCGGTGCGAGTCGGGTTGCCCGTGCGCGAGTACTCATAGCCAGTGTGGTCGCCTGGCGAGGGTTGAGCGTAGGTCGAGGTCTGGAAGATCGGCGTAATAACCGAACCTGTGATTGGTTCGGGATCTTGGCCTGCGTGGATGGCGCGGGTCTCAAACCCGTCGGTGTGTTCAGACATGGGTAGGACTCTACCGGCGAACCCTTCGCGCATTGATGTTCCCGAGTTCGGCGAGCGCTCTTCGACGAGCGCTCTTCGGAGGTTACTCCGCGGTGGGGGAGAGAAACTCGAGGACGTCGGTGTGGGAGATGACCGTGAGCGGACGGCCGCCGTCGATAACCAACAGTGCGTTCGAAGTCTCGAAGAGGTCGACGGCGGTCTGGACTGTTTGGCCAATGCCGATGGTTGGCAGGCCTGGAGCCATGATGGTTTCGACCGGCTTGTCGAGCACGCTCTCGTCGGCAAAGGCGGCGTTCATGAGTTGGAGCTCGGACACGGCGCCGGAAATCTCGGCCACTGCGAACGGTGGCTCGTTCTTTGCGACCGGCACCTGGCTAACACCGCGGCTACGCATCAACTCGACCGCCTCGCGAACGGGAGTCTCCGGATTCACATAGATCAGCTCGGCGTTCTGTTCGCCTTTCGCTTCGACGACGGCGTTGACGCATGGTCCGACATCTGCAGTGAGGAAGCCGAGCGGCGCGAGGTAGTCATCGTTGAAGACCTTCGACAGGTAGCCGCGGCCAGAGTCGGGGGTGAGGACGACCATCAGATCGTCGGGGCCGAGGTTTTCGGCGGCCTTCAAGCCAGCAACGACGGCGAGGCCGCACGACCCGCCGAGCAGCAAGCCTTCTTCGCGGGCGATCTTTCGGGTCATTGCAAAGCTGTCGGCATCGGAAACCGGAATGACTTCGTCGACGAGATCGTGGTGGTATGTGGTCGGCCAGAAATCTTCGCCGACGCCCTCGACGAGGTAGGGGCGACCGGACCCACCGGAGAAGACCGACGCCTCGGGGTCACCGGCGATGATGGTGATGTCGGGGTTCTGTTCTTTCAAGTAGCGGGCCACTCCAGAGATGGTGCCGCCCGTGCCTGCGCCGGCGACGAAGTGGGTGATCTTGCCGTCGGTCTGACGCCAGATCTCTGGACCGGTGGTCTCGTAGTGTGCTTGAGGATTGGTTTGGTTCGAGTATTGATCGGGGCGGTAGGCGCCGGGAATTTCGGTGACCAACCGTTCAGCGGTCGAGTAGTAGCTGAGCGGGTCTTCTGGGGCGACCGCGACCGGGCACACGACGACCTCGGCGCCGTAGGCTCGGAGCAAATCGACCTTTTCGGGTGCCACCTTGTCGGTCATCACAAACACGCAGCGGTACCCGCGCTGGTTTGCGATGATTGCGAGTCCGACGCCGGTGTTGCCGCTGGTTGGTTCGACGATGGTGCCACCGGGTTTCAGTTCGCCGGAAGCCTCAGCTGCCTCGATCATGGCGAGCGCCGGGCGGTCTTTCGAGGAGCCACCGGGGTTGGTGAGTTCGAGCTTCAGCACGAAGTCGCAGGTGAGGTCACCGGCGATCTTGGGCACACGAACCAACGGGGTGTTGCCAATGAGGTCAATGACTGAGTCTGCGATCTCCATGGCGTGAGTCTACGATCGTGAAACCACGCTCGAACGGAGAAAGTCGTGAAGTACGAAACGATAAAGCTCGACGAGGCCGACGGCGGCGTCTGGGAACTCGCGCTGTCGCATCCTCCGGCGAATGCCCTGAGTAAACAGATGGCGTTCGAGCTGCGCCACGCAGTCGCGCAACTCACCACCAATCCTTCCGTGCGGGCCGTTGTTCTGTACGGCGAAGGCAAGGTGTTCTTCGGTGGGGGTGATCTTGTCGAATTCCAATCCGGTGGCGACGCGACGCCGGCGAACCTGCATGAGATGACGAGCGACTTCCACGGCGCGATCAGCCGAATGTCGCGCATGAACGCTCCCGTGATCGGTGCAATCACGGGCACCGCGGGTGGTGCGGGGATGAGCCTGACCGCGGCGATGGACCTCGTCTATGCCGGCGAAGGCGCGAAGTTCACGATGGCGTACACCGCTGCGGGGCTGACCCCAGATGGCACGTCGAGTTTCTTTCTGTCTCGGGTGATTGGCCTGCGTCGTGCCACCGAGTTGGTTCTTACCAACCGTGTGTTGTCTGCCGCCGAAGCGCTCGACTGGGGTCTGATAAATGCCGTGTTCCCAAATGATGATGTGTTGACCGAGGCCCGGGCGCTGGCGGCGAAGCTGGCGAAGGGCCCAATCCACGCGTTCGGTGGGGCGAAGAAGCTCCTCGTCGAGGGTGCAAATTCGTCGCTCGGTGAGGCCATGGAGCGCGAGTCCTTCGCCATAGCGAACCAGTCTCTCCACCCTGAAGCAGTAGAAGGCATCGACGCCTTCCTAAACAAACGCCGCCCCCAATTCCCCTAGGATTTGTGAAGGATTTCGTACCGTATAGGGGGGCAAATCCTTCACAAATCTCTGAGTTGGCTTGCGAGATGATCGACGGACGGTGTTGGGTTAGTCGTCGTAGCCCGCAACGTCGTCTACGGCGGTGATCTTGGTTGGTGTGAGACGCACGATCTTCTCGCCCGATACGCCGTTTCGTTTGCCGAATTCTTCGGCGCGTTCGGGGCCCATGTAGCGGCGACCAATCTCGGTCGCCACGGTTCGGACCTTGAGGAGGTCGTCTTCGAAGGTAATGGTGCCGTCGATCTTCACGAATGCGAACGGTGGCTTCTCTTCGTCCACCACCAGGCTCGCCCGCCCTTCGCGTTTGAGCGCTTTGCCCTTGCCGCTGTCGCTGTGAGTATTGAAGATGATGTCGTCACCGTCGAGGATGAACCAGATCGGCGCGACATGAGGCGCACCCGTCTGCGATACCCAGGCCAGCTTGCCCGTGCGGGTACCCGTCATCAGAAAAGTCTTAGTTTCCGCATCAGTCATTTCACGCATCGCAGCTCACTCCGTTGGCAGGGACAGGATTTGTGAAGGATTTCGTACCGTATGGGTACCAAATCCTTCACAAATCCAGGTTTAGCCGGAGATTGAGCGGAGGAACCATTTGTGGAGGGCGTCCACTGCGCCCTTCATGGTTTCTGGGGTTCCGCAGAAGCTGAAACGCATGAAGCGGTGGCCATCGGTGGGATGAAAGTCGACGCCAGGGGTGGCCGCAACGCCAAGCTGGTCGAGCCACTGCGCTGCAAGAAGTTTGCTGTCGGCGGCGAGGTGGTCGGTACGCGCCCACACGTAAAACGCGCCATCGGACGGAGCGAGGTCTGTGAGCCCGGCCTTGGGTAACCCTTCGAGCAGGATCTCTCGGTTTGTGGCGTATCGAGCGAGGTGCTGGTCGAGCTCGGGACGGCAGTCGAGAGCGGCAACAGCCATGTGTTGGCTAATCGCCGGCGGGCAGATCACCAGGTTCTGCGCGAGGCGATCGAACAGGCCGGTCAGCTCGACGGGAAGCACTGCCCAGCCGATACGCCAGCCTGTCATCGAGAAGTATTTGCTAAACGAGTTAATGACGATCGCATTGTCAGAGAACTGGCTGGCAGTTGCGGTGACTGCACCTCCATAGGTCAGGCCGTGGTAGATCTCATCGCTAACGAAGCGCACGTCGTTCTCGTCGCACCACGCAATCAAGTTCTCCAACTCATTCGGAGACAACACCGTGCCGGTCGGGTTCGACGGGCTAGCGACGATCACACCATCGAGCGGTCCGGCAGCATCGAGCAGTTCCGCCGTCGGCTGGTAGCGGGTCGTCGCGTCGACATCGATCGCAACCGGCTCCATGTGCAGCGCCGTCAACATGTTTCGATAGCAGGGGTACCCGGGAGCGCTGACCGCGACACGGGCACCCGGTTCGAAGGCGGTGAGCAGTGAAAGCACAAATGCGCCCGATGCGCCTTGAGTGATTGCGATGCGAGCCGGGTCTACTTCGACGTCATATTGGCTTGCAATGTGTTGAGCAATAGCCGGAGCAAACTCGGGAATGCCTCGGCTTGTGGTGTAGCCCAAGGTGTGCGAGTCGAGCAGCCGGTGCGCAGCGTCGACTGCCCCTCGCGGCGCACCAGTCGATGGCTGGCCGACCTCGAGATGAAAAACCGCATCACCGGATTGTTCCCGTTCTTGGGCTGCCGCAACTACTTCCATCACATAGAACGGGTCAATATCACGTGCCATACCCGGATTTGTACAGGATTTCAGACCGTATAGGGGGTCAAATCCTTCACAAATCCTGTCAGCCGCCGGAGGCGAAGGCGCTGGCGAGCACTCCGGGGGGAGTTGGGTCGTCGCGGGTTTCGAGCCAGCCGTGGGGAAGGGCCACGCGTTTGGGGCCATGGCTATGTCCTCGGGTGAGGCGGGCTGCTTCGGGTGGGAACTCTTCGTCAGCGAGCGACCCAAGAATGTCGACCATCTCGTCGCGGCTCGACATCATGGAGACCGTCTTGCGGAGCTGGCCTCCGACAGGAAAGCCCTTGAGATACCAGCTCGTGTGCTTGCGGAAGTCCCGCGTGCCGCGATCTTCGCCGAGCCAATCTGTCAACAGGTCGAGGTGCGTCACCATGATTTTGACCACATGATGCAGTGATGGTGCCGGCGTGATGTCGCGTCCCTGCAGCCCTTGCGTGAGCTCGCGAAACAACCATGGACGACCGAGGCATCCACGCCCGACGACGACGCCGTCGCAGCCGGTTTGCTCCATCATCGCAATCGCATCTGTTGCTTCCCAGATATCGCCATTGCCCAAGACAGGAATGGACGTCACGTGGTTCTTGAGTTCGCCGATGGCCTCCCATCGGGCGGTCCCGGAGTAGGCCTGTTCGGCGGTGCGCGCATGCAACGCCACGGCGGCTGCGCCTTCATCTTCGGCGATTTTGCCCGTGTCGAGCATCGTGATGTGGTCGTCGTCGATACCGATTCGGAACTTCAGCGTCACCGGGATGCCTTCAGCGTTCGACACCATGGCGCGAACGATGTCTCGCAGCAAGACCATGCGCCACGGCAGGGCACTACCGCCGCCGTGGCGAGTGACCTTGGGGACAGGGCACCCGAGGTTCATGTCGATGTGATCGACTTGTCCCTCGCCGACGAGCTTCTTGACCGCCTCACCAATCCAGTACGGATCGGTGCCATAGAGCTGGATGCTTCGCGGCGTTTCGTCGTCGGCAAACTTGGCTGAGTGCAGCATCTTTTGATGTCCCTCGATGAGGGCGCGAGCGGTGATCATCTGGTTGACGTAGAGACCGCCACTCGCCGTCACGGCATCACCGGGAGCAGCGGAGGCGTCGTCGTAAGCCATCTCGTTGCCGAACCGGCGACACAATGTGCGGTATGGCGCGGTGGTCACGCCAGCCATCGGCGCGAGCACGACGGGAGGGCTAACCGTGATTGGACCGATCTTCAGATCGGCGGGCAGCGAATCCATGGCCCTCTATTCTGGCTGCGTTTCCCGCACGTGCGGCAACAAATGGCGGATGCGATGCCGGGGGAGGCCAATGACGTTGTCGTAGCTGCCCTCGATCGCGGTGACGAAGGCGCCGCCGCGGCCTTGCATCGCGTAGGCGCCTGCCTTGTCGGCTGGCTCGCCCGTGCTCACGTACCAACGAATGTCGTCGTCGGTGAGTTCTGCGAAGTGCACGACGGTACGTTCGACGAGCGCAGTCAATTGGGTGCCAATGTGCACGGCGACACCGGTCATGACCTCGTGGGTCCGTCCGGAGAGTCGATGCAGCATGGCCGCCGCGTGCTCGTCATTTTCGGGCTTGCCGAGCAGGTCTTGGTCGATCACTACGATCGTGTCTGCCGAGATGACGATGTCGTCGGCGTGGATGTCGTTCGATGCAGCGAGCACCGCAGCGCCTTTTTCCTTTGCTAGACGCTCGACATAGGCCGCAGCTTGCTCTCCAACGAGTGGGGTCTCGTCAATATCGGCGGATCGCACGAGAAGCTCGAGACCGAGTTCTTCGAGCAGCTGCTTACGACGAGGAGAACCAGAGGCAAGAATGGTGCGCACGACCAGCACCGTAGTGACTAACGCCCTATACGACACAGCAGCAAAGATGCCGTTTCCAGAGGTGGAGTCTCGGGCGAAACAACCACAAGGAAACCCCAATGAGTGAAACAGTCCTGGTAACCGGCGGAGCTGGGTACATCGGTAGCCATACGGCAATGGCACTGATCACCGCTGGCCATAAGGTTGTGGTCGTCGACAACTTCGTAAATGCCAAACCCGATGCCCTTAGTGTCGTCGCAGAACTTACCGGTGTCGAGATTCCGATCATCGATGGCGATGCTCGAGATGTCGAACTGTTGACCTCGGTGATCGAGGACCATGGCGTGACCGCGGTGATCCACATGGCTGCCCTCAAAGCCGTCGGCGAATCGGTCGAGATGCCGCTCGAGTACTACGGAAACAACCTCGAAACCGCCATCGCCACGCTGCAGGCCATGCGCGACGCTGGCATCTACAAGTTTGTCTTCTCTTCGTCGGCAACGGTGTACGGCGACCCGGAGAGCTGCCCTATCCCAGAGGATGCGAGCATCGGCGCGACAAATCCGTATGGGATGACCAAGGAGATGATTGAGGTCATCATTCGCGACCTTGCTGCTTCTGATGACCGTTGGAAGGTTACTGCGCTTCGGTATTTCAATCCGGTTGGCGCTCACGAATCTGGAAAGATCTCCGAAGCGCCGCTCGGTAAGCCGAACAATCTCATGCCGATGATCATGGAGGTTGCTACTGGCAAGCGCGAAAAGGTCATGGTGTTCGGAGACGACTGGCCAACTGCCGACGGCACCGGTGTGCGTGACTACATCCACATCATGGATCTCGTTGAGGGACACGTTGCTGCCCTTGAGCACCTCGATGTTCAAGAGGGCTATGAGGTCTACAACCTGGGACAGGGTGAGGGTGTGAGTGTTCTCGAACTGATTCGCGGTGTCGAAGAAGCTACGGGCATGCAGATTCCCTATGAGGTCACGGGTCGACGCGCTGGCGATATTGCCGAGTGCGTTGCTGATCCGTCCAAGGCCAATTCGGTTCTTGGTTGGAAGACCACCCGCGACATTGCCCAGGCGTGCCGGGACGCCTGGAACAGTCAGTAGCACAGGCCCGCTACCGGCGGATTTGGGGTCAGACCCCAAAAGTGCTGGTAGCGAGGATTTCTTCGACGTTCTCGCGACCTTTTTGGTCCACGAGCCGTCCTTGTATCCGTAAGCGCTGCAGGTATCCCGCCACCTGCAGCGCTTGCCAATTTTTGGCGGAGGTGGCTCTTACCGGTGGATTTGGGGTCTGACCCCAAAAGTGCCGGTTTTGGTGGTGGTGGACTGCTAACGGTGGATTTGGGGTCTGACCCCAAAAGTGCCGCTAGAGGATGCGTCTATCGGCGGCCCAGCGGGTGAGCTCGTTGCGGTTGCTGAGCTGGAGCTTGCGAAGAACAGCGCTGGCATGGGACTCGACCGTCTTGATGGAAATCGTGAGCCGGCGGGCGATCTCCTTGTACAAATACCCGCGGGCGAGAAGGCGCATCACTTCCTGCTCCCTCGCCGTCAGTTGATCGATCTCAGGATCGATCTCGGGGACGGGAAGGTCGGCAGAGAACGCGTCGAGTACAAAGCCAGCGAGGCGAGGGGAGAAGACTGCATCGCCGGTTGCGACACGCTTCACCGACTCGACAAGTTGTTCGCCCTCGGTTGCTTTTGTGATGTAGCCGCGAGCACCTGCCCGGATGACCGCAATGACATCTTCGGCCGCGTCAGAAACCGACAGCGCAAGGAACACCGTCGTGACGCCGCGGGCGACACATCCCGTGATGACGTCGGCCGCGGTGCCGCTCGGCAGATGCACATCACACACGACAACATCTGGCTTCGATCGGCTGATGATGTCGATTGCCTCGGGAACGTCGCCAGCTTCGCCAACAATGTCGAAGTCGGCAACGAGCTCGGCTCGAACCCCAGCGCGTATGAGGGCGTGGTCATCGACCAAGACGATTCGTGTCACTGCTGACTCCTGTCAGTTGCTGAAGCCGAAGTGGGTGAGGCCCCAGATGTTGATGTTGTCGTGATTGGAAGGCAAAGCTCGATCTCGGTGCCGCTCCCTGGCGAAGAGTGCACGACGGCGTAGCCGCCAGCTCGTGTCATTCGGCCGAGAATCGACTCGGCTAGCCCTCGGCGATCAGCGCCAACGTTTGATGGATCAAAACCTGATCCGGTGTCCCTGACAAAGACTTCGATCGAACTCGACTGTCGTTCGATAAAGACGTCGATGGTCTTGGCTCCCGAGTGCACAGCGGCGTTCGTCATTGCCTCACCTACTGCGGCGATCAGCATGGTGAGGTCGCCGTCGACCGCGGCTCCCGTATCACCAATCGACACCACCTCAATCTTCACGCCATGCATGCGTTCGATGTCACCGGCGGCTCGTTCGATTGCCTGGCCGAGGTGAACGCTGTCGGGTCCAGCCGAGGTCGGGCCGTAGAGCCATGCTCGCAGTTCGCGTTCTTGTTGGCGGGCAAGTGCCGCAGTTTGCGCTGGGTCGTCGGCGTTGCGTTGGATCAGCGTCAACGTCTGCAGGACAGAGTCGTGAAGATGGGCCGAGATTCGGGCGCGCTCGTCGTTGCGGATGCGGTCTAACCGTTCATCGTCGAGTGCGCGGCCCATCTGGATCACCGACGGCGCCGCGACGATCGTGATGCCTGCCACAACCGCAATGCCCACGACGAGCGCAGTGATGATGTTGACGACCGACAAGGTTGCGGCTGTCGTGAGCGCGATGATCCCGCCGGCTGCGACGGTGATCCCGGCGACGAGGCGAACAAGCACAGTGACCCCACGCGTTTGGTCCACGCGAGTCCACGCGATCAGTCCGCCGGCGAGAATGAACCCGATGGGTACGGTGAACTGGCGGATGACATCTGGTGCGGCGAGCCCGAACAGCAGCATGAGTCCAATGACGATCATTGCAATGGCGATGTGTCGGTGAGCCGAGGTTGCTCCCTTTGGCGTGGGGCTGTAGGGGCTTTGTGCCGCAGAGCCGAAGAACCCGAGCGCTGCCCAGCACACGGCATAGAGCAGCAGCCCCCATCCAGCGACGAATGCCAATGCCACAAATGAGGTGCGGATCACGAGCGGTTGCACACCGAGCTCGTGGGAGATAGCCGAGGCGACACCGCCGACCCAGCGGTCCGAGGGGTCGATGCGCGGCATCTGCCAGAGAGTGCGTGCGGCAGGTGCGGCCATGGATTCATCATGACACGTCGACCCTCGGGTTTCATCAGGGGTCAACCCTGATGTAACCCTGAGAGGTGCCGAGAAGTTCAGGGGTCGATCCGGGATTCACCCAATAGTTTCCGGGCACGGATTCCTAAACGATGAGAGCATGGAAAACATCAACAACGAAAACACTGACGACAACAACCACGACGAGGATCTGAACGAAGCGCCTCAAGACCATTGGGAGGACGACACTCAGATGCAAGACGAGCCCGAGCCGTCGACGTTTGGTGGTGGCCCAACGGCGCCGCCTCCCCCACCGTTTGGTGGAGCCGAGGTCGAGGATCGACTGGTCCGTGACCCGCATGCCTTCTTTGGTGGTGTCCTTTCGGGTATTGCCAACCGGTTTGGCTGGGAAACGTCGCTCACCCGTCTGGCCTTTGTTGTCCTGCTCATCATGTCGGGTGGATCTGCGATCCTTGCCTACATCCTCGCGTGGATGATCATCCCGCGTGCCCGCATCTGGCCTCCGGTGGTTCGCAAGCGCACCCGTTCGCTGTCGGGTCGCGACCTTGGTCTTGGGCTGATTGGCCTTGCGCTGCTGGCGGTTATTGGGGTCGGTGCCGGGGAAGCTGCGGCGATTCTCGTGCCGCTCGTGCTCGTCGCTGGCGGTGTGTGGCTTTTGATCCAAAAGCCTCGGGAACAGGTTGCGGTCGCTGGCGTCGATTCGTCGGTTGACTCTTCGACGTTCCAGTTCAGCGGGGGCGTCGATCAACAAGCGTCTGCTCCGTCGGCGCCGTGGACTGCTCCACAAATGCCCACCATTGCTCCTCAGCCCGTCGAGCCTCGGTCACGGGGGCGTAAGTTTGTCGTCGTTGGCCTCATCGGTGCTGTGCTGTTGGTTCCGATGTTGATCGTTGGGGGCATTGTTGCTGCGGTTGCGTTCTCCGACATTGATATCGAAGTCTCCGAGACGTTCACTCCCGAGACTATCGAGGAGATCCCAGCGAATCTCGGTGGGGTAGATGGCGAGTACATCCTCGATCTCCGCAACGTCGATTTCTCCGATGTTGATGCGAGCAGTCCGGTCGAGGTTGCAATCACCCAAGATGTTGGTCGAATCGAGGTGCGGGTTGGGTCCGACGTGAACGTCGAGGTTGATGCCGACGTCGATCTTGGAGATGTTCGAGTGTTCGGCGAGAGCGAGGACGGAATCTCGCCGGAGGTATCGATCCTCGATGACGATGCGCAGCTCGTTCTCGACCTGGACGTCGACCTGGGCGAGATCGTCGTCGTACGTGGCTAGGCAAGGCCGGGTCCTGTGGCCCGCGGCTATCGCGTAGCATGGTCGACCATGAAGCTTCGTCGCCTCCTTCTCATTCTCGCTCTCATCGCTGCCGCTTGCGGAGGGTCGACGGACGACTCGTCAAATGGTGCGAGCGAGGCCACTGAAATAGTGGACGAGTCGGCGGCCGCTGCGGACCCAGGCTCGGACTCGGACTCGGACTCGGAGGCTGAGGATGTGGCCGATGCGTCGGAGGTCCTCGCTGAGCCGGAAGCGCCGGTCGACACTCCCGACGTTGCGAACAATACGGCCGAAGAAGGTACGGCCGACGATGAAGCTGCTGAGGACGACGCTGTTGACGAGTCCGGCCCAGAAATCCGCGAGCTCATCGGCCCTCCCGATTCGCTCACGCCAGACTGCAGCGCCGTGCCTTCGGCCCAGGTCGGATTGCAGTCGGGCACCATCACCTCAGGCGGTATCGAATATCAGTTCCAATTCATCGTGCCGAGCAACTACGACGGTGCAACCCCAACTCCAATGGTCCTCGACTTCCACGGACTCGGCAGCAACGGGGCCCAGCAGGCACTCTTCTCGGGGGTCGCTGCTTTGGCCGAGACCGAGGGGTTCATCGCTGTCGAACCAACCGGGTTGCCAGCCGCGGGCGATGATCGCAACTCGTGGGAGTTGCCGCAGTTCGACACCCCCGGACGCGACGACGTGCAGATGGTTGTCGATTTGATCGACTTCATCTCCGAGATTGCCTGCATCGATCCGGGCCGCGTCTACTCGATGGGTATGTCAAATGGCGCGCTGTTCACTTCTGAGCTCGTGTGCGATTTGAGTGAGCGTATTGCTGCTGCTGTTTCGGTTGCGGGGGTGACGCACGATGACTCGTGTGAGCCCACCCGTGCTGTGCCATACCTTGCGTTCCATGGCATTGACGATACGACGGTGCCGTTCAATGGTGGCGGAGAATCGTCCCTTGGTGCGGGCGAATTCTTCGAACAAGTTATGCCCGAGGAGTTCTCTCAGTTCGCCGACGACTTTGGCTGCACCGGGTTTGAAGATACGTCGGTGACCGCCGAGATCACCCGCACGTCATATGTTGGTTGCAACGACGATGTCGAGCTTGGTTTCTATGCAATTGCCGGTGCTGGACACACCTGGCCGGGATCACCTGTGTCGGTTGGGATTCCGTCGCTCGGCGTGACGAACACCGATATCAGCGCTACGGGGATTGCTTGGGAGTTCTTCCAACAGAACAGTCTTCCCGGCGCGATCGAGGTCGTTGCGGCCGACGAAATCATCGGGGGCTAGAACACAGCTCTACAAATGTGTCGGCGTCGTCTGCTATAGCTAGAGCTGTGATGAACATCATTGAACAGCTGATAGCGGAACGACAGACGTTGATGATTGACGGCGCAATGGGAACCGAGCTGTTCGCTCGAGGCCTTACTGCCGGGGATCCACCGGAGATGTGGAACCTCGACCAGCCCGACAAGATCGTCGACATTCACCAGAACTACATCAACGCTGGTTCCGACATCATCTTGACCAATTCGTTTGGTGGAACCGCGTTTCGGTTGAAGCTGCACCGTCTCGATGACCAAGTCTTCGAGATCAACAAGGCTGCCGCGATGGTTGCGAGGGAAACCGTCGACGCGTCCGATCGTCAGGTGATCGTTGCCGGGTCGATGGGTCCAACTGGCGAACTTCTCCAACCCATGGGCGAGATGACCCCCGAAACTGCCGCTGAGGCGTTTGCTGCACAGGCTGAGGGTTTGGCCGCTGGGGGCGCCGACATCTTGTGGATCGAGACAATGTCGAGCCTCGAAGAGATCGAAGCAGCAATCGCCGGTGCTCGGCGTGTGACCGACCTGCCGATCACCGCAACGCTCAGCTACGACACGGCCGGGCGCACAATGATGGGTGTTACGGGCACGCAGGCTGCCGAGCGGCTGACCTCGTTGGGTGTGGCTGCGGTTGGCGCGAACTGCGGGAACAACGTTGCCGATACCGAGGCTGCTGTTCGTGAGATCAAGGCTGGGGCTGGTGACACACCGGTCATAGTGAAGGCGAACGCTGGCGTTCCCGAGTTCAAGGGAGACGCGCTCGTGTATAGCGGTTCGGCCCAGGTCATGGGCGCTCACGTCAAGCGGATGATGGCCGAGGGGATCCAGATCATCGGCGGTTGCTGTGGCACATCGACCGAACACCTCATCTATATGCGTGGTGTGATCGATGGCGCGGTTGATGCGCCCGACATTCCCGCTCCAGGTCCGGCAGTTGTCGACGATGACGGGGATCACGAAGAACGTGGGCGGGCTCGGGGTGAGCGTCAGAGCCGTCGTCGCCGTCGCGGCTGATTCGAACAGTTTCCTGGCGCTTGCCGCTATGGGGCGAGAACGGCGAGTCGGGATAGGGCTTCGTCGAGGAGGTCGTCCTTTTTGCAGAAGGCAAAGCGGATGAAGTGGCGCCCAGCTTTGGGTGTTGCATAGAACACTTGGCTCGGCACTGCGACGACTCCGGCAGCTTCAGGAAGCGCCAGACAGAACTCGACGCTGGTGTTTGGGAGGCCGTTTTGCTCGGCTACGCCGCGAATGTCGGCGGTCAGGAAGTAGGTGCCGTGGCAGGGGAGCATGTCGAATCCGGCGGCCTCTAGTCCTGTGGCCAGCCGATCTCGTTTGTGGCGCAGGTCGTCTCGGAGCGTGTGGAAGTAGTCGTCGCCGAGGCGTAGCCCCACTTCGATCGCCGGTTGGAGTGGTCCGGCGCTGACGAAGGTGAGGAACTGCTTTGCGGTCATGATGGCGTTGCGCAGCTCAGGTACTGCGGTGACCCAACCGACCTTCCAGCCGGTGAACGCAAACGTCTTTCCTGCTGAACTGATGCTGACCGTGCGTTCTCTCATTCCGTCGAGGCCTGCCATTGCGATGTGCTCACCGTTGAACACCATGTGTTCGTACACTTCGTCGGTGATGACGATGAGGTCGTGACCAATCGCCAGCGCGGCGATGCGTTCCATCTCGCTGAGGCTGAACACCTTGCCGGTGGGGTTGTGTGGCGTGTTGACGAGGATTGCTCTGGTCTTTGGTGAAATCGCTGCCTCGAGGTCAGCGAGGTCGAATCCGAAGTCGGGGGCGTTGAGTAGGACGGGCCTTTCTACCGCTCCGGCCATTTTGATCGTGGCCGAGTAGCTGTCATAGCTGGGCTCAAAGGTGACGATCTCGTCGCCGGTGTCGCAGAGGGCGAGAATTGTGGCCGCTATTGCTTCGGTGGCGCCCGCGGTGACGAGGACTTCGGAATCGGGATCCCAGGTCAGGTCGTAGAAGCGTTTTTGGTGATCGGCAATGGCTTGGCGAAGCCCGGGTTGGCCGGGAAGGGGCGGGTACTGATTGGGGCCGTTCCTGATTGCGTGCACGGCCGCGTCGGCGACTTCGTCGGGTCCATCGGTGTCGGGAAACCCCTGTCCGAGGTTGATGGATTGTGTCCTGAGAGCAAGGGCACTCATCTCGGCAAAGATGGTTGTGCCGAACCCCTGAAGACGAGGATTTCGCAAAGCTTCGACCATGGCCTTGAAGTCTGTCACGCTTAACGACCGTGACCGCATCCGAAATCCCTTCCCTTCTCGTCGGCGTCGATACCGGTGGCACCTACACCGATGCCGTTGCTATCGACTCAACTTCGGGCGCTGTACTTGCGTCGGCGAAGGCGTTGACGACGCGACACGATCTTGCCGTTGGTGTGTCGGAGGCTCTCGGTCGGGTTGTTGCGACGCTCGATGTTGCGAGCATCAGCTTGGTGTCGGTGTCGACGACGTTGGCGACCAACGCGGTGGTCGAGGGTCACGGAAGCCCGATTCTGGTGCTCTTGGTTGGCTTCGACGACAAGATGATCGACCGGACCGGGATTGCTTCGGCGTTTGGCGATGCGTATGTGGTTGCGATCGGCGGAGGGCACAATCATCATGCGGCCGAGCAGGCGCCGCTCGATGTCGATGCGGTGTCGGCTGCGCTTGTCGAATTTGGTGCGCGGGTCAGCGCGGTTGCGGTGGCGTCGACATTCGCTGTTCGAAACCCCGCTCACGAACACACGATTCGCGACTTCATTGTTGAAAGGACCGACCTGCCGGTCACGGTGTCCTCGTCGTTGAGCGATTCTCTCGACGCTCCTCGTCGGGCACTTACGACGGCGCTCAATGCTCGATTGCTGTCGCGAATAACCGACTTGGTCGCCGCCGTTGACCGGTCGCTCGCAGGTCTTGGAGTGGACGCTCCGGTCATGATGGTCAAGGGTGATGGGTCGCTTGCGATTGCCGAATCAGTGGTGCGTCGGCCGATCGAGACGATCCTGAGCGGACCTGCTGCGTCGATTGTTGGAGCAGCTGAGCTCACTGGTCTCGACGACTTCATCTTGAGCGATATTGGCGGGACGACGACCGATGTCGGGATGGTATGTAATCGGCGGCCGCGCCTTGCCGCCGATGGTGCCCGGGTTGCAGGGTGGCGGACTATGGTCGAGGCAATCGACGTTCGAACGAGCGGACTGGGCGGCGATAGTGCGGTTCGTACCGACAAGACCGAGATCGCGGTCGGTCCGGAACGGCGTGTGCCGATTTCTCTCGCGTCGAGCGAACATGTGCATCTCGTCGTCGAGTTGCAGAAGCAGTTGGCCGAGCCGCCAAGTCGTGATCTCGCAGGGGTGTTCGTGCAGCGGGTTGAGCGTCGGGTCGAGGATGAAGCGGGCGACGTCGTCGATGCTGTCGATTCGAACAGTAGGAGGGCGGCGGTGGGCGAATTGTCGGTGGTTGAACGCCGTGTGTATGCGCGGTCCGAGGTTGCTCCCCGTCCGGTCGTCGACGTGTCGAGAGGTGCGTTGGAGCGAAAGGCGCTCGACGATCTCGCCGAGAAGGGTCTGGTCCAGATCGTTGGGTTCACGCCGTCGGACGCGGCGCATGTGCTGGGTATGCAAGACAATTGGGGAGGCGACGCTGCTTTGGCTGGCGCGGAACTCTTGGCCTGGTACACCGGGGAGGACCCGGTCGAATTTTGTCGCCGCGTCTGGTCCGAGACGGTGCGTCGAAGTGCTGGCTGCGTTCTCGATGTCGCGTTCGATGATGCGGTGCCGGCCGCATTGGCTAACCCGTTGAGTGCAGCGGTGGCGAGCGGTGATGGTCGGCGCGGTGCCGTGTCCGTTTCGTTCAGCCTTGATACTCCGTTGGTTGCCGTTGGCGGGCCGGCGAGCGTCTACTACCCGGAGGTGGCGAATCGCATAGGTGCCAACGTGGTGCTTCCCGATGATTTTTCTGTTGCAAACGCGGTTGGGGCAGCGGTTGGAAATGTTGTTGCTCGAGGCCACAGCGAAGTCCATGCCGATGGGCCGGGGTCGTATCGGCTTGTGTCGCCGGGCCATACCTCGTTATCGAATGATGCTGTCGCCGCTATCGAGGCGGCAACGGAGCTGGCGCGGCTATCTGCTTCTGCCGAGCTCGCGGAACGTACGACAGATTTGGTGCACGGGCCGGTCGAAGAACGGGTCGACATCGTCCGCCATGACGACCCGAACGCCGATGATGAGCGGAGCCTGTACGGAGCAACGATCGCGGTGGAGCTTCGGTGTCGCCCCTGTTCGCCATAACGCCCGCTTCTTATCGTGCACGCCGGGGTCAGACCCCGAAGGTCACGATAAGCGTAAATGTGGCGTGTGGGGTCTGACCCCGAAGCGCATTTTTAGCTGAGGTCGAGCTGGAGGAAGCCGCCGCCCCAGCCGTTGGCGAGGTCGCGTCCCTCGATCGTCACCGTCGTGACGTCAGCGGGAATTTCAATGCCGCTCTGGGACCGAGTGAACGGCTGCTCGCCAGCATGATCATGGGTGAGCACACGGATGCCGTACTCGGTGCCGTCCGGGCCAACCACTCGCCAGGCATCGGCATAACGTTGCGGCGAGTCATAGGTAGACGACACAGTCACATCGAAGCGCCACGAATTGTCGCCGGTCGGTGTTGCTTGTGCCGCAAGAATGTCCGGGAAATCGTCAG
This sequence comes from uncultured Acidimicrobiales bacterium, assembly GCA_938084885.1. Taxonomy (GTDB): domain Bacteria; phylum Actinomycetota; class Acidimicrobiia; order Acidimicrobiales; family SHLQ01; genus SHLQ01. Next base: position 25,949 of record CALKGG010000037.1, on the reverse strand, counting down.
ACGTTGTTTCGTGCACGGTCGTCGCAGTCACTGGTTCGGGCGGTGGGGAAGGTGCCGTGGTAGTCGATGCCTCCACAACGGGCTCCTCGGCCGTGTCGGTCTCGGTCTCTGCCTCGTCCTCGGTGGCCTCGCCCGTATCTACTTCAGCGTCGACGGTCTCGACAGGTTCGTCGGCGGTCTCGACAGGGGCGTCGGCGTCAGCAGTATCGGCTGTCGAACTGCAGGCAGCCGCAGCGAGGGCGGCCAAGGCGAACATCGCAACACGAATTGAGAGCTTCATAGCTCCATATTGCCGCGCTAGGGGGCTGATGGAACGGCAGCCTTGGCTCGACGAGGTTTTCTTGCAGGAATCTTTGCCGGATTCGCTTCGAGGACAATGGATGCGGTGATCAGGGACAGGCCAGTCACGAGCGCTGCGCCGACCGCGTCGCTCGGCCAGAACTCGCCGTTGACCACACCACGGATTGCGACGAGAAGCGTCAGCACTGTAGCGATCTCGAGCACGATGTGCCAAAGAAGTTTCGGAGCGCCGACCCACCAAAACATGAGCACGGCCAGGCCGTAGAACACTCCGGCTTGCACGACCTCGAAGCTGGGGAAGGTGCCCGTTAGTTCACCCGTCGGGCCGACCCGGCCAACGAGGGATCCAATGAGTCCGGCCACGGCATAGGCAAAGACGGTTGTAGTGATGATCGCGAACGCAATGCGCTTCTCCAGCCAAAGGGCGACGAGCACAAGTAGGACGGTTCCAGGGATGATGACGCGCCAGTCGCTCAGGATCTGGGCACGATCCCATACCGAGGTGTCGGTGCCATCGAGTAGCCAGTCCATGACGGGTTGTTCGACGTTGAGCAGCCACCGCTCGCGGGTGCGGGTAATCACCACGGCGAGCACGATTGAACCCAGTGCTGCAAGCCATGCTCGGGTCCAACTATTCCTCATGAAGAAAAGACTAGCCGCACGGGGTCGATACATCGGGTCAACGTCAGTCGTTGTATGGTCGGGCGTATCTAGGTCTACGCACCGGGTCAGCAAAGGGGATGTCATGGAATTTGGGCAGTCAACGAGGGTCAACGAGCTCATCGAGCAGTTGAACGCATTCATGGATGCTCACGTGTACCCCAACGAGTCGGTGCTCGAAGAGCAGATGGCAACGAATCGCTGGGAACAGCCGCAGATCATCGAAGATCTCAAGGTGAAGGCCAAGGCCGAGGGGCTTTGGAATCTGTTTTTGCCGCGGGCCGATGAGGGCGCCGGGCTGACCAACCTCGAGTACGCCCCGCTTGCCGAGATCACTGGCCGGTCGCTGCACCTGGCGCCGGAGGCGTTGAATTGTTCGGCTCCCGACACTGGCAACATGGAGGTGTTCCACGACTTCGGCAGTGACGAGCAGAAAGACCGTTGGCTTGTGCCGTTGCTCGCGGGCGAGATTCGCAGTTGCTTCGGGATGACCGAGCCTGACGTGGCATCGTCCGATGCGACCAACATTCAGACCTCCATTGTTCGCGACGGTAATGACTATGTGATCAACGGCCGCAAGTGGTGGACGTCGGGGGCCATGCACCCGAACTGCAAGGTCATGATCTTGATGGGCAAGACCGATCCGGATGCGTCTCGTCACCTCCAGCAAAGCCAGATTGCGGTGCCGATGGACACGCCTGGCATCGAGGTCATCCGTCCCCTCACAGTGTTTGGGTACGACGATGCGCCGCACGGGCATGCCGAGGTGAGTCTCACCAATGTGCGGGTCCCGGTGTCGAGCCTTATTGGCGAAGAGGGCGGCGGTTTTGCGATTGCGCAGGCACGTCTTGGCCCGGGCCGTATCCATCACTGCATGCGTCTTATCGGGATGGCCGAGCGTGCCCTCGAGATGATGTGCACGCGCTCCTATGAGCGCACCACGTTTGGTTCGGCGTTGGCCGAGAAGGGTGTGGTTCGTGAGTGGATTGCTGATAGCAGGATCGAGATCGAGCAGGCTCGGTTGCTCGTGATGAAGACCGCCTGGTTGATGGACACGGTTGGTAATAAGGGCGCGGCGATGGAGATTTCGGCGATCAAGGTGGCCGTGCCGAATATGGCGTTGCGCGTTATCGACCGTGCAATTCAGACTCATGGCGGCGGTGGCTTGTCGCAAGATTTCCCACTCGCTGGAATGTATGCCCAAGCTCGTACTTTGCGCTTCGCAGATGGGCCTGATGAGGTGCATCGTCGTCAGCTAGCTCGTCGTGAGCTGCGTAAGTACGCTCCTGCCGAGTAGGCCGCTAGGTACTGTCGAGAACTGTGGCGATGCCCTCAATGCTCCGAATGCAATCAACGAATTCATCACCGCGGCTGTGGCGTTTCGGTCGTTGGTTGTGCGTGCTCGCACTCGCGTTCGCGGCGTGTGGCTCGACGTTGCCGGCTGCGACTCCGAGCGAGGACACCGTTGCTGCGGGGTCGTTGGCCGAAGGGGTGACGCTTACCGGAGGTGGGTTGCTCAACTTGAGCGAAGAGCCCACGGCGCCGATTGCGACGCCTGAGGCCGATGCGGTCGAGCCGTCGGTTGTGCGTGTCATCGGGCTTGGTTGCGGAGTGCCCGCGATTGGCACGGGCTTTGCCGTCGACGAGAACTTGATCGTCACGAACGCGCATCTCGTTGCTGGTCGGGATCGGGAAACACTTGCCGTTCAGAATCTTGGCGGTGATGAGTTTCCTGCGGTGTTGATTGGTTTTGATGTCGACCTTGACTTGGCGCTGCTTCGGATCGATGACGCAAACTTTGCGCCCCTCAACTTGGTGACTGAAGTTCCTCTCGTCGACGGGGTGGCGATCGGGATACGAACCGAGAATGAGACGAACGTTCTTAACGAGATCGACTTCACGGTGGATGCGCCGGTCATCGTCAATTGGGATGGCGTGTTTCGCGATACCGAATCGCGTTTTCGCGGCTTGCGAATGTTGGGTGATATTCGTCGTGGAGATTCGGGTAGTCCGTTGCTTATCAACGATCGAGATGTGATTGGGCTCGTGCAGTCGACGACGAGAAATCAGCCGCAAGGTTATGCCGTTGGTGCTGCTGACATTTCGGATTTTGTTGATTCGGTTGGTCCAATCGATGAGGCCGAGTTCATCGTCGCCGATCGCTGCGCGTAGGTATTGACCCGACGTCTAAACGCCGGTGCAGCGGGCTGGCTGGTCTCGGGATGGCCTTCCCGTGTGGGGCGTGGCAGTCTATGTGACCTATGTCATCTGTTGCACACATCAATGGCGTACTCGATCTACTGAGTGCCCCAGGCTCGCCGTTCGAAACTACAGAGATCGAGGCTCGAGGTCAGTCCTATACGGGGTATAAAAATGCTCCACCCCAGGTGCGGCAGTTGTGGATGGCGATCAAGGCCGATGACGATGACGAGTTCATTGTGTATGAGGACGAGCGGATCACGTATGGCCAAGCTCGTCGGCGAGTCCTCGAGGTTGCCAATGGGTTGATAGTGGACTTTGGTGTTCAGCCCGGCGACAGCGTTGGCCTTGCGTTGCGGAACTATCCCGAGTGGGTGCTTGGTTGGTGGGCAATCCAGATGGCTGGTGCCACGGCGGTCGAGATGAACTCGTTCTGGAATGCCGAGGAGCTCAAATACGGTGTTCTCGACAGCGGCTCCTCGGTGATGATCGTCGATCAGAAGCGGCACGATTTGATTGCCTCGAAGCTCGAGGGTCTCTCCGCCGAGGGGGTTGATGTGCAGATGATTCTCGTCCGGGGCGAGGGCGAGGGCGACACGGACGAAGGGACCGTTGCGTGGTCGAACGTGGATGGCCCAGCCGTGGTACCTGAGGTCGACTTCGGCGCCGACGACCGCGCTGCCATGGTGTACACGTCGGGTACGACAGCCTTCCCGAAGGGTGTCGTGCATACGCAGCGGAACGTGGTGACGAACCATCTGAACATGGTCGTGTTCGGGGTCTCGATTCCTCTCGCTGAGGTGTCGGCGTCGGGTGGCGATGTGTTAGCGGCCGCGGGAGCCGCCCAGAATTCGCCGCAAACCGTGATGTTGGTGGCTGTTCCGCTCTTCCATGTGACCGGGTCGCATTGTGTGATGCTTCCAATTACTGCTACCGGCGGAAAGCTCGTCTTGATGTACAAGTGGGATGCCGAGGTTGCCTTGGAGCTGATCGAGCGGGAAAAGGTCACCAACTTCACGGGCGTGCCCACGATGACGATGGACATGCTTGCCTCCCCAAGCTTTGCCGATCACGACACATCGACGCTGAAGCACATGGGCAGTGGCGGCGCTCCGAACCCGCCCCACATGGTTGCAAAGGTCGATGACCAGGTCGAGAATGCAACGGCTACCCAGGGCTACGGTCTGAGCGAGGTCAGCGGTATTGCGACGGCCAATGGAGGCATGTTCTACAAGGAGAAGCCGGGGTCGTGCGGATTTGCTCCGCGGGTCGCCGAGGTCAAGGTCGTCGATGTCAGCGGTGACGAGGTTCCTGTTGGTGAGCGGGGCGAGTTGTGCATTCGAGGTCCGCACGTGTTCCTCGAATATCACAATAAGCCCGACGCAACCGCCGAAGTGATCGATGCGACGGGCTGGTTTCACACCGGTGACATTGCGGTGATGGACGACGACGGTTTCGTGTTCATTGTCGACCGGGCGAAGGACGTCGTGATTCGAGGCGGGGAGAATGTGGGGTCGGCCGAGGTTGAGGCGGCGATAGCGAAACATCCTGCGGTTCACGAGTGCGCGGTATTTGGTGTTCCTCACGATCGCCTCGGTGAGGAAGTTGCGGTGGCGGTGTATCCAATCCAGGGCGAGACGGTTCGTGCTGACGAGCTCCGAGCATTCGCGAGCGAGTCGTTGGCGGCGTTCAAGGTTCCCTCTCACGTGTTTGTTCACGACGAGCCGCTGCCAAAGAATCCGAATGGCAAGGTCCTCAAGCGTGTGCTTCGTGAAGAGGCTGCGGCGCGCTGATGGCTCGTATTCCTGTTTCGGCAAAGGTCACAGAGGCCGGGAACTCGTGAGAAACGATCGGCGAACGGACGGCACAAGTTGTCCAGGATCTCTATGGTGAGGTCATGTTCTTCCGACGCAGCCCCGAGATGATTTCCCTAGAAGACGCCCTTCCCGGCCGGACTGAGACCATGCCGGTCGCCGCTGAGCATGTTGTGCTCGGCACGCCGATGGTTGGCCCGTTTCCCGATGGGATGGAACAGATTCAGGTCGCTATGGGCTGTTTTTGGGGTGCGGAACGTTTTTTCTGGCAGCTCGATGGGGTGTACACGACGGCGGTTGGGTATTCGGGCGGTTTCACCCCGAACCCGACGTACCAAGAGACGTGCACGGGAAAGACTGGTCATACCGAAGCTGTGCTGGTCGTGTGGGATCCAGCCAAGGTTGGGCTGGAGGAGATCTTCCGGGTGTTTTGGGAAAACCACGACCCGACGACGCTGAACCGTCAAGGCAACGATGTTGGCACGCAGTATCGCAGTGCGATCTATACCTACAGCGCTGAGCAGCGGGCGGCTGCAGAGGCGTCGATGGCGGCCTATCAGGCCAAGTTGACCGAGAAAGGGTATGGCGAAATTTCGACTGAACTCGCCGATGCTGGCGAGTTTTATTACGCCGAAGATCACCACCAGCAATACCTGCAAAAGAATCCGGGTGGTTACTGCAATCACGGTTTCTGCCAGGTCTCCTACGCCTAGGTCAGAGATCACAAGTGCTGCACTGTGCGTTGAACGAGTAGTACCGAGTAAACTCACCGCTGTCTCGCGTCCGCTCGGGCGCTGTCTCAGTACAGAGGGAAACGTCTACATGTTTGATGACGAAGAAGAAGAAGACAGCGGATTCTTCATTCTGGTAATGGGTGTTGTTGCGGGTGTGTTGTTGCTCGTGACGGTGATTGCGCTGAACGGCGACGATCTACCCGAAACAACGGTCACGGGCCCAGCTCCGGTCGAAGAAGAGGCTGAGGAAGTCGAAGAGGAAGTGGTCGAAGAGGCCGCTCCAGAGACGACTACCACGACCGAGGCGCCAGCGACCACCACAACGACCGCTGCTCCTGCGGCGTTCACGATGTGGGATGCGCTGAACGGTTCGGGCGAAGCTGTGCAGTTCGCGGTCATTGGCGGTGCCCTTGGCTTGCAGGACGATCTTGAAGCGCTCGAGGACGAAGACGGCAACCCGGTCATGCGGACCCTGTTTGCTCCGTCAGATGCAGCACTTCAAGCACTTGGCCCAGAGGCGATCGGTGCGCTCTCGTCAGATCCTGAAGGTGCGGCTGCGCTCGTTGGCTACCACTTCATCGACGACGTTCTTCTCGCTGAGGACATTGCTGCGCTCGACGGGGAGACGGTCGTTACTCGCACCGGCCTTCCTCTTGCGGTCACCGTTGTCGATGGACAGGTCGTGTTGAACGGCACCACCGTGGTTACCACCACCGATTTCACTGCCGATAACGGCGTTGTGCACATTGTCGATAGTGTCCTTCAGCCTCCAACGCTCAACCAGGTGCTTCAGCTCGACAACATCGAGTTTGAGGTTGCGTCGGCAACGATCACCGCTGCTGGTCAGGCAACGTTGCAGAACGCAGTTGCGTTCTTTGAGAGCACCCCTGAGGCGAACGCGATTATCGAGGGTCACACCGATACCGATGGCGGCGAAGACACGAATCTTACGCTCAGTCAGGCTCGTGCCGATTCGGTGCTGGCGTTCCTTGTCGACAATGGTCTCGACGCTGGTCGCTTTACCGCCACGGGCTTTGGTGAGTCCCAGCCGATCCTTGTCGATGGTGTGGAGGATCAAGCGGCTAGCCGCCGAATCGAGTTCGTTCTCCGCTAGCGGCTGGCTGCGAAGAGTTCGGGCAACGTCGAGCAATCTGCGGCGTTCTCAAACAACTAAATTCTTACGTAAGAAGGGTCCGGTGTCGCACGTTGCGATGTCGGGCTCTTCTACGTTGTAGGTATGGCAGTTTCTCCTGGTCAGCCCATGTTGCTCCTCGCTGAAGATGATCAGAGTGTTCGTGAGGCATTGGAACGCGCGCTCAAGTTTGAGGGGTATGACGTTCGTGCTGTGGCTGATGGTTCGCTCGCGCTCGAAGCGCTTACCAACATTGAGCCCGATGTGATCGTGCTGGATGTGATGATGCCGTCGGTGGACGGGCTGACGGCATGTCGCCGTATTCGCGAGAAGGGGATTCGTACGCCGGTCTTGATGCTCACTGCTCGCCATGATGTTGCCGATCGGGTTGCTGGTCTTGATGCGGGCGCTGACGATTACTTGGTCAAGCCGTTCGATCTTGAAGAGTTGCTTGCTCGATTGCGGGCGTTGGTGCGTCGGGGCACGGTTGTCGAATCTGATCTTGAAGCAATCGAGGTCGAGGACATGGTGCTCGACTTGGCTCGCCGTGAGGTTCGCCGGGGTGACGTGCACATCGAGTTGACCAAGACCGAGTTTGAACTCTTGGCGTTGCTCATGCATAACGAGGGCATTGTGCTGACCCGTGAGGTCATCTATGAACGCATTTGGGGGTATGACTTTGAGACGAACTCCAAGTCGCTCGATGTGTACATTGGCTATCTTCGCCGCAAGACCGAGATCGATGGTTTGCCTCGGCTGATCCATACCGTCCGAGGCGTCGGATATACCGCACGGGCCTAACGTGAGCCTTCGCTGGCGCCTGACGTTGGTTATTGGCGGGGTGGTTGCGGTGATGCTCTTTGGCGCGAGCTTTCTGGCCTACATCAGTGCGGAGAGCGAGCTGAATTCGCAGGTCGATCAGTTCCTCAGTACTCGTTCTGCTGAGACCGAGACGGGTTTGGCGTCGATTGCTGATCCTGCTGCTGCGCTGAACCTCGACGCGATTACTTCGGGTACTGCCCTCGGCTTTCGAGGTGGGACGTTTGCGTCGTTGGAGCGGGCTGATGCGAGTATTCAGCTCGTGTTGCCCGACGGTCGTGTTGGCCGTATTTCGCCGCCATCGCTTCCGGTGACTACTGAAGATCAGGCGCTTGCGACGCTTAGCACTGGTGGGGTTTCGGAGCTCTTTGATCGTGAGGACGAGAACGGCGATCGCTTTCGGGTGATGGTGTCGTCGAGTCGTTTTGGGGTGTTGATGGTGGGGCGTCCGCTGGCCGATGTTGAACAAACGCTCGATGGTCTTCGCGGGTGGTTGTTGCTGATCAGTGTGATGGGGGCGATCGCTGCGGCTGGTGTTGGGTGGGTGGTGGCCGACCGGGTGCTTCGGCCGGTCGCTCGGCTTGCGGCTGCGACCGAACAGGTTGCTGAGACGCGCCGTTTTGAGGCTGATCTGCGGGTGGAGGGTAGCGACGAGTTGGGTGCGCTCGCGCGTAGTTTTAACTCGATGTTGTCGGCGTTGCGGGCTTCGCGAGAACAACAAGAGCGGTTGGTGCGGGATGCGAATCACGAGCTGCGTACGCCGTTGACGAGTCTTCGAACAAACATCGATGTGATGCGTCGCCGCGGCGATGTTATCGAGCCGCACGAGCGTGATTCGATCATGGAGGAGATGAGCGAGGAGGTTCGTGAATTGACCGAGCTCGTCACCGAGCTGGTGGGTGTTGCGACCAGTTCTGCGGTGTTGGCGCCCGAGGCGTTTATCGAGGTTGACCTTATGGAGCTTTGTCGGGCTGCTGCGGATCGGACCGTGGGTCGAACCGGGCGTGAGGTTGTGGTTGAGGGTCCAGTGATGGCGTGTGTTCACGGGGATCCGGCTGGTCTTGGACGGGCGATTGGCAACCTTCTTGGCAATGCGGTGAAGTTCAGTCCGACGGGTGAGACGATCACGGTGATTGTTGGGTCCGAGTCGGTGGAGGTCCTTGATCGAGGTCCGGGAATTCCCGAGCATGAGATCGCTCGGATCTTTGATCGCTTTTATCGTTCGGATAGCACGAGGACAATGTCGGGGTCGGGGCTTGGGTTGGCGATTGTTTCCGATATTGCTTCGGCGCACGGCGGTGGTGCCTTTGCTCGGAACCGTGATGGTGGGGGAGCAGTGGTCGGGTTTTCGATTAACCCGGATCTTTCGGGCTCGGCGTCACTGGTCGATTCGTTCGACGTCGGCTGAGTCGGCGGTGTGCGAGGCTATCACCGCACGATTTCTGTTGTTCCGTCGAGTGTTGCGAAACTCTAATGTTACGAATCGTAACATTAGAGTGTTTTCGGGCTAGCCTGATCGATGTACGGGTTTGCGGGTGGCTTGCAGACGAGGAGCGGGAAGTAGATGAAACTTACACGCCCAGAAGCAGCGCATTTGTTGCGCCGGGCCGCCGTTGGGGGCACGACAACACAGATCGATCAGTTCGTCGGTCTCAGCCGAAAGGCCGCCATCAACCGACTCTTTACGACGTCGGTGACTCCCGATCTTCCGCCGTGGCGGACCTTCCGGAGCGGTGACGCGCACTACCGAGCGCAAACAAAGATGATCGAATGGTGGGTGGACCGCATGATCACCTCGCCGCCGACGATCGAAGAAAAGCTGACGCTGTTCTTGCACGGCCACTTCGCCACGGGTCGAGAGAAGGTCGAGGATGCTCGGCTCATGTGGGATCAGCACCTGCTGTTTCGCAAGCTTGGCAAGGGCCCTTTTCGCAAGCTCCTTGGACGGGTGTCGCTCGGCTCGGCCATGCTGATCTATATCGACAACGAAACCAATGTCGTGTCGGCTCCACAAGAGAACTTCGCCCGAGAGTTCATGGAGCTTCACACCATCGGCAACGGCAATTTCAGCGAGTCTGATGTGGTGGCGATGGCTCGAGCGTGGACTGGTCACAACACGGTTGGCGCAACGAGGGAGAACAACTGGGTCTATGACCCAACGTATGTGTTTCGGCCCGATCAGCACGACAACGGCCAAAAAACGCTTTTCGGCATCCGCAAGAATTGGGATGCGCGAGACACGTTGAACGAAGTGTGTTTCGGCGTGAAGGCTCAAGATACCGCCGAGTTCTTTGCTCGCAAAATGTTCTCGTTCTATGTGCATGCCAACCCGTCTCAGGCAGTCATCACCGAACTGGCGAACGGCTTTCGCCAGAGTGGCCTGAAGGTCAAGTCGCTTCTGCGAGCGATCTTGATGCACGACGAATTCTGGGCGCCGACGAGCCGCTATGCCCTCGTAAAGAGCCCCGTCGAGTACATGGTCGATATCATGCGCCGCAATGGCTTGCGAAGCTCCGACGATTTTGTTCGCTGGCGAATGGAACGAATGGGCATGGTGTTGTTCGATCCTCCGACGGTGGCTGGGTGGGGCCAGAACGACTTCTGGCTGAGTACTGCAACGGCGTGGGCAAAGTCGGAATGGACAACCAACCTGAAGTGGGGAGCCGAGGAGCGGGGGGTGCTCCAAAACACCGATGGTTTGACGTCTGACCAGGTCGTCAATCGGGTGCTGACCTTTTATTCCATCTTCGACGCGTCGGCGTCTTCGCGGGCACAGATCAAACGCATTGTCGAAAAGACCCGTGAGACTGCGCCGTGGGAGATGCGCCATGTGCCGTTTGCTGTGGGCATGTTCATGCCGGAGGTGCAGTGCGCATGAGCGACTCGAACTTTGACGAACTGTACGACCAGCTCCACGCCGATCCCGAACGCCCCTTGTCGCGTATGAACCGCCGACGGTTCCTTCAAGGCGCCTTGATCGCTGGTGGGTCGCTCGCTGTTCCGACCGCGTTTGCTGACTATGCCGCCGCCCAAGGTGCCAACGACACGGTCGTTCTGACAGTCACCCTCGGCGGAGGTAACGACGGCCTTAACACGCTCGGGCCGTTCGCTTCTGGGCGGTACCGCGATCTGCGTGGCAGGTTGGCTATCCCGGCGAACCGGGCGCATAAGGCAACCGGTCGAATGTACTTTCACCCGAACCTTCCTCGCCTGGCCAAACGGTTTCAAGACGGTGATGTTGCGGTGGTCCGCGGAGTTGGCGAACCGCTCCGAGACCAGAGTCATTTCTCCAACATTGCTCGCTGGCAATCGGCGAACCCAAATGGCCGGATCACCGGCACGGGCTGGCTTGGCCGTTGGCTCGACAGCGAACGCACGACGCCGTTCTCCGGTGTTGCTGTTGGCGGACGCGGCGTGCCACTGCATCTACGAAGCGCCACTAGCGACGTGACCGATCTTCCGCGGGCTGGTGGCACGTCGCTGTACGGGGCCGAGCGGTCCGACGGTCGCGACTTGCGGATGTATACGGCGGTCAGGAATATGGGGCGTCCATCGAATCGAAGTGCGCAGGTCAACCGGGTGGCGCAAGTGAATGCGCTGTCGATTGCAAGCGCTCGAAATGCCGCGCCGGCCTTTGACCGCGAACTCCCAGAAAACGAGTTGGCTCTCGACATGGTGTTGGCAGCTCGTGTCGTCAACCTGAACCTCGGAACGCGGGTGCTCAATGTGACCCATGGGGGCTATGACCTGCACGACGATCAGATCGGTGCGAATGCGCGCGTTGGCGCCCATGCCGATTTGCTCGGCGAGCTCGATCGCGGAATCGATTTCTTCTTCCGGACGCTGAATCCGAGGCTCGCAAATCGGGTCATTGTTGTGGTGTACAGCGAGTTTGGTCGACGGGTAGAACCAAATGGTTCGAACGGAACCGACCACGGGACGGCGAGCCATTTGTTCGTGATTGGTGATCGGGTCAGGGGCGGTATGTATGGCGACACCCCGCCACTGCAGGATCTTGACGAGCGCGGCAACCTTAGGGTGACCACCGATTTCCGGCGGGCGTATGCGACGATTCTTGAACGTGCGTTGGGGTCGGCGAGCTCGCCCATTCTCGGTGGCCGGTATTCGCCACTAGGCATGCTTGGGACGTAACTATCTCCGCAGCGTGAACAGATCCGAGTGATTCCGAGTTTGGCCGCGCGGTACCGGTGGTGGTGACTAGAGTGTCCCGGGATCATTTGGATCAGCTGGGTGGAATCGGTGGAGCAAACACGTCATCACGACACGAGGGTGCCGCAGGAAGCGGCTGATCTCTGCGCGCTTCAAGCTTCGAGGATGGACGTGTTGGTGCATGTTCTCGCGCTCGAGCAGCTGGCGAACATTGCCACGGTCGATATCGACCTCACTGCGTTGGACGTCACCAATCGAGCCGAGCCGGGCCTTCGCCTTGGCAATGTGCAGCGTTCAGAACGTGCGAGCGATTTCTTCTCCAAGGCGCACAAGGTCGATTGGGTTGCGCACTCGTTGGCGTTTACCACCGCAGATGGCGAACCTTCGATTGCTGAACGGGCAACCGATCTACGCGAGTCGCGGGAGTTGATTGTTCGCTACGCCCCCGGTGGGCTGCTCGTTGGTGGCGCGGTCGATGCGGCTATTGGCTTGTTTCTTTCTCGACCGGTTCACCGCGAGTTTGCATCGACCCGTCCAGTTGCACGTTCGGTATCTGACCTTCGTCTTTTGGGATGGTCCCATGGCGATCTTCGTGCCCTCATGCATAAGTGGGCTGTGCTCGATCCGGCGAGCGCCGTGGTTCTGCTCGACATGGATCACCGCGACGTTGCGGGAGCCCACCACGAGATCATGTGCCGCTACGACCTGATCCATTCCGAATACGACTACATCTCCGAGATTGATCACGCGGAGTTGCAGACATTGTCCATGGGGTCGGTCCAGACGATGTTTGTGCGAGCCGACGAGGCATCGTTCGACGCGGTTATTGACCGGCACAAGGACGCCATTGTTGGTGCGTTCCGGGGCGACTTCTCGACCCTTCCGATCTCGGTGTTGTGGTCGCCGGTTCGTCGCAGTGAAACCAGTGCAAGTCATCAACAGCGTCTTCGCAAGCTTCGCCGTAAAGAGCGCACGACCCAGCTGCTCGAACGCGCTCGGGGTCGTTAGCGGCCTGCGCTGGTCTCTGTTGGGTCAGGCAATGGTGCGGCTTCTCTGGCGGCCTTCTTCTGGATGCTGCGGACCCGACTGAATCGGCTGGTGATAACGAAGAGCACGAGGATGAGCGCAACGAGGACAATGGCCGCTGTGGTGGTTCCGAGTGCGAGTAATACGGCAATATTTGTTGCGAACGCTCCAACGTCGGTCGACGAACTGCATTCTTCGTTGATGAGGTCAGGGTTGAACTGGATCACGCCGGTGCCGTCCCACAGTAAGCCGGCCTGAAGGTCAGGGGTACTGAAGTCGATGGTCTGGCCATCGGGTTGGGTGCTGACGGTGTATCGAATGCCCGGCTCGATGGTGTTCGTGAGGGGCGTGACGGTCTCCCACCCTTCGGGGGTTTGACCGACGAGAAATTCGATGAGGCCGCCGTTGGGTGCTGCGGTGTCGTTCGTTGCGTCGTCGATCTCGGCGGTGTCGCTCGTTGACGTGTCGCTCGTTGCTTCGCTTTCAGGTAGCGGATCGGCCGCTACCTGAATTTCCCACAACACGTCCTCTCGGATGCGAAGCGAGACAGCTGTTGGGCCCGGGCAGTTGTCGGCCAAGACTCGCACGCCAGCTTCGGCGGTTGAGGTTCGGGTCAGGCGCAAGTCTCTTCGCTCATCTTGTGCGCATGCGGTCAAGAGAACGAGACAGCCGAGGATGACTGCCAAGAAGCGTCGGGACATTCTGGTGATTCTAGGGCCGAGGTCTGCCGCGCACCCGTTGGCTCCTAGACTTGTGGTGCGGGCGTATCGTGGCCCGTTCTGACAGAACCGGTCTTTCAGGGAGGCTCTAATGGCAAAGCGTCGTCGCAAGAAGCAGGTCGTGGTTGCGCCTCCATCTGAGCCGCCTATGCGGCCGGGCATTATCGGCCTTAGCCGGTCGGTTCCTGCAAACATTCCAAAGCCTCCCTATGCAGAGACTGGTGACCCTGGCCCGTCGGTGTCGTCTCTGGTTCGTACTCCCGCCGAGCTCGATGCCATGCGCCGAGCCGGGGCCATCGCCGCCGAGGTTCTCATTCATGCGGGCAAGTTCGTCGAGCCTGGAATTACTACCGACAAGATCGACGAGATTGTCCACAACGAGAGCATCCGGCGCGGCGGGTACCCGTCACCGCTCAACTATCGGGGCTTTCGCAAGTCGGTGTGTACGTCGGTGAACGAAGTGATTTGCCATGGCATCCCCGACAATCGTGCGTTGCTCGACGGCGACATCATCAACATCGACGTCACGGTGTACTTCGATGGCGTGCACGGAGACAATAGTTGCACGTTCCTCGTGGGCGATGTCGATGAACATTCGCGCCACCTCGTGGCCGAGACGTATGTCTCGATGATGGAGGGAATCAAGACCGTGAGGAACGGCTCGAAAGTTCACGACATCGGGCGCGCCATCGAACGCCATGCCCGGAAGCATAATCTTGGCGTCGTCAAGGAGTTCATTGGTCACGGGGTCGGTACCGAGTTTCACTCCGACCTACAGATCCCGCATTATTACGACCCTCGCGCTCGGACCGAGATCACCACCGGCATGACCTTTACGGTCGAACCAATGCTGACACTGGGCGACCCGTCGTTGTATTTGTGGGAAGACGAGTGGACCGCGCTCACCATGGACGGTCGCCGCAGCGCGCAATTCGAGCACACGTTGGTTTGCACCGACGATGGCTACGAGCTGCTCACGGTTGCAAGCAACGGCGATACCGCCGCCGAGCTCTACGCTCCAAAGACTGCTGCGGTCTCGTAACCGCAGCTCCTAGACGAGTTCGAAGTCGACCTTTCGGGCGTTGACGTCGGCGGCGTTCAAACGAACGAGCACTTCGTCACCGAGGTTCGCGTCGCCGTTGGCGTAGGCGACGACCGCCGGGTTCACGAGCTGGACTCGTACTCGGTCGTTTCGGTCATCGATGGAGGTGACGAGCCCGTGGAAGGTTTCGCCGACACGATTCGACAGCAAGGCTGCTTCGACAAGATCGAGTACGGCTCGGTCGAGGGATCCTTCGCGGTTTCGGGCTTGTCCGAGCAGGCGGGGAAGTTCTGGCAGCGTGTCGAGCACCCACTCTGGCGGTCGCGTCTGGGAAAGGGCGGCGAGTACGCATTCGTTTGCGTATCGGTCGCCGAGGCGGCGTAGCGGCGCGGTGACGTGGGCGTATTCTGCCGAGATCGCCGAGTGTTCGGTGAGTTCGGGAAGTTCGCCGTCGAACGCTTCGTAGCCAGCGCCACGCAGCCCGCGTGCGGATTGGGCAATCATGGCTGCATCGATTGGGTTGTTGGGGTTGAGGCCGCGAACCATTTCGGGGTAGCTCATCGACCCGGGCCATTCGATGCCGAGTGCTTTTGCTGTTGAGCGAAGCTCGTTGATCGTGCGCTTCTGTGGCCGTGGAAGCGTGCGCAAGATGCCGACCTTGGCGTCGATCATGATCGAGGCGGCGGCGATCCCGGTGAGGAGGCTAATTTGTGCGTTCCATCCTTCGATTGGTAGCGACTCGTCGTATTCGAGTTCGAAGCCGCCGTCGACCCGGGACACTTCTTGTGAGGCCAGTCGTAGCGAGACGGCGTCGCGTTCGACTTCGAGCTGTTCACGAAGCTCGCCGACCGATCGAAGCGCGTCGAGCATCTGGTCGCCTTCGGCAACGAGTTCGTTGGCAGCTTTGTAGGAGAGTTTTGCTCGTGACCGGACGACGGCGCGTTCTAGGTGGGCATTGAGGATCTTGGCGGACGGGTCGAGATCGATGGTCCACAGCAGCGATTGACGGTCGACGTTGGGTAGCAAGCTGGCAGCGTCTTCGCTGATGGCCTTTGGATGCAAGGGTGCTCGGGTGTCGGGGCTGTACATCGTGAAGCCCCGGGCTTTGCTTTCCTTGTCGATAGCGCCGCCGGGTGTGACCCATGCTGCGACGTCGGCTATCGCGTAGTGGACCCGCCACCCGGTGTTGGTGGGGGCGCAGTGCAGTGCCTGGTCGAGGTCCATCGAGTCGGGCGGATCGATTGTGACCAGTTCAATATCGGTGCGATCGGTAACGACGGATCCGGCCGAACCCTCAGGTATCCGGGGGCCGGCCTTCGCGCTGGCTTCGGCTTCGGCGTTGACCTCGTCGGAGAAGCCGTCGGGCACCTCGAGCTCTGATCGGAGGGCGTTGAGGCCCTGACAGATCACTTCATCATCACAGGTGTACGGGACTCTTGGCATACACCTAGCGTAGTGATGCGCTACCCGGAGTTGGGATCTCGACCCAGACTCTCCCTGGGAGAAGTTCGACCGGGGTGCCGGCCGAATCGGCGTACACCGTGACTGCATCGGCGTTTGGTTTCGACCAGGTGCCCTCGATGAGCTGGCCTTCGGTGAAGATCCATGCGACGCCGTTGCCGACGACGTTGGCTTCTGGGGAGGCTGCGTCGGCGGGGCTTGTGCCGTAGGGAGTGAACCGGACGATGACGGTTTCGGGGGCGGTTCGCACACCGTTGGTGTCGACGGTGGCCGAACCGTCCTGGGTGCGATTCCATCCGCTGCCGTTCCATGAGTACGTCACGGTCGTGCTTCGGTAGCTGACGTTGACACCGTCTGAGGCGACGGCGTTGTTCGGAAGCGGCGTACCGGGTCGACGAATCGTGAATAGGCGCGGCGGGGAGCCGCCCGCTGAGCTTGTTGATCGCAGGGCGCTGTCGCTACTGAAAAGGTTGTGGGGGGCCGAGCGGCTGTTGTTTCTGAAGTAGGCGCCTCCGGCTCCGGTGGCAGCACTGATGTTGACGAGCGACGACGCGTTGACGGCGTCGGTTGTGCGGCGGTTGCCGCCCGAGTTCGCAAAGAGCGGGTTGTTGAGCGCCCGCAGCAAGTTGATGTCGGTTGTGCGCATGGATCGGACCGGTCCGATCGTGCCGACGTTCTCGGAGTGGAACACGGCGGCGTAGCGGGTGAAACCTCCTTCGACCAGTTCGACATAGACAACATCGGCGTCGTTGATTCCCGTTTGGGGTCGGGCGCGAACAACGTTGTCGATCTTGACGACCAACGCGGGCCGGTCGGCGGCTCCGTCGGCTGGTCGGCCGGTGAGCACTGAACGGCCAGCGAAGCTTCGGTACCACTCCAACTCTTCGCCAACCGATGCGAGTTCGTCTTGGGTTGTCGAAAGCTCGTTGGTGAGTGTCGCTCGTTCGGTGTCGATGTCGGCGACGCGCTCGGTGAGTTCATCTTGTGCGATGCGAAGTTGGGGTATCGACGTGATCACGGCGTCGATTTCGGTATCGAGGCGTTCGAGGTCGGCGACGGCGGACTCGACGATCGAATCGAAGACCTGTTGTTGTTGCAGCGGGTCTGCTGAGGCGTCGGATCCGCCGAGGGCTTGCACTTCGAGTGCGAATGCTTGTCGAGCGGGGTCGCCGTTGACGAATCGTTCGACTGCGACGTTTGCGCGAATGATGGCTGGTTCGCGTCGTTGGAGGGCGAGGACTTCGAGTTGGTCGGCGGCGCGTTCGAGTTCGCCTCGGGACATGTCGATTCTGCGGAGAACTTGGGCTTGTTCGGCGTCGAGTTCGCCGAGTGCTGTTTCGAGCTCGGTGATGCGGGCGGTGAGTGCTGCCTCTTGCTCAATGAGTGCGGCTTCTTCGGAGGCAGGGTCAGCTTGTGCGCCGGCGGGAGCGGTCAGCAGGCTAATCATCGCGGCGATGACTAGCAGAGCGAGTGAGCGTCTACTCATTGACGGTTTCGATCGCCGCGTCGGGTTCGATGAGGGTGGGGCGTTCGGCGCCGAAGGAGTTTGTCAAGATGACGGCGACGACGAAGATGATGATGAGTGTGAGCGCCAGCGTCGTCCATTTTGTTCGGACTTCGTCTCGTTCGGGGATCAGTGGAAAGTCCGAGGCCAGCCATTCGTAGCCGAGGACCGAACGCTTCATGTCTTTCTTGTCGTATGGCTCGACGAACGACGGGAGCTGGCGGGTGAGTGGCGGGTTGCTCGCTGCGAGCATCGTTGGGGCGTGGCTGCTGTGGATGCTGAATTCTTCGCGTGCAGCTGACAAGACCTTTGCGAGTCGCCTCGGCCGCATGTCGAGCGCTTGGGATAGGTATTCGGGAGGGGTGTTGTATCGGTATCGCAGGATGAGGAGCAGCTTGTGGTCGGCTCGAAGTTCTGAG
Source organism: uncultured Acidimicrobiales bacterium (assembly GCA_938084885.1). Lineage (GTDB taxonomy): Bacteria > Actinomycetota > Acidimicrobiia > Acidimicrobiales > SHLQ01 > SHLQ01. Next base: position 7,950 of record CALKGG010000037.1, on the reverse strand, counting down.
AGTGCGTCGGCGAGGAAGTGGGCGGTTCGTTCGGAGTCGCCTTCGAGTAATGCCGAGCTATGGCGAACTGTGCTGTCTTCCTCGAGCATCCGATGTGCTTCGTTGCTCGCTATGGCTGATAGCCATGATGTATATGCGGCGGGTACGGGCAATTTGTGGTCTTCGAAGCGGCTGAGGGCAATGCGGAAGGTCACGATGGTGGTGTCGATTGCGGCGTCGACGTCTTTGAGGATGAACCAGCACACGTCGTAGACCATTCGAGCAGCGTTCGGGTTGATTGCTGTTGGCGTTCCGTAGTGCATGTTTGCCCAGTCGTGCGCGGAGATGGGCGGGAAAAACCCCGGCCCTGTCGTCGCGTTCGACTGCGTAGTGGTCATCTCATCCATCGTAGCGTGGGGCCCTAGGGCAGTACGGGCGGTTCTTGGGTGTGCCAATCGGTCACGCCGCACCGTGATTTAGCTGATGCGATCATGCAGCTGCTAGTGCTGACAGGTGCGGCAATAGGTTGTTGTGCGGGCGTCGATGACCGTTGAGGCCATCTCGTCGCCGCAACGAACGCACGGTTCGCCGGCGCGGCCGTAGGCCACGAGTGTTCGCTGATTCGTTCCTGACTGTCCTTCGGCATCGACGTAGTCGCGCAGGGTCGTGCCGCCGTTGTCGATCCCCGAGCGCAGCACATCTCTGATTTTGGCGGCGAGTATTTCGCAGCGCTCTTTGCCTACTCGTGTCGACTTGGGGTTGATCCCGGCTAGAAAGAGGGCTTCATCTGCGTAGATATTTCCAACGCCTGCGACGGGTCGTTGGCTGAGTAACTGTGTTTTGATTGCTCGCCTGCTTTTTCGGACGTGCGTGTGGAGGCTGGCTCCGGTGAATTCGGGGTCGAATGGTTCGGGGCCCATGTGGGAAAGCGTTGGGATGTCGCTGTACGCGCCGCGTTCGACTACACGGAGCCTGCCGAATCGCCGCGTGTCGTCGAAGCGGAGAAGCCGACCGTCGTCGAGTGCCCAGACCGCTCGGCAATGGGGCCCGAATTTCGAGATTGCCGGGTGTTCGTTGTGTGTGGTTGTTGGTTCGACGTGAAACGAGCCGGTCATGCCGAGGTGGGCGACGAGTTCGTAGTTGGGTTCGTTCGAGCCCGAGTCGGGGTGGGTGTGGAGGCCGAAGAGGAGGTACTTTCCTCGTCGGTCGACGCTGGTGATGGTTGCGCCGATGGCGTCGAGCGCGGGGGAGAACTTGTCGCTCCAATGCGCGTCTGCGCCGATGATCTCTGCGTTTTTGAGCTGCGGTTCGAGTTGGCGTCGAATCGTCTCGACTTCTGGCAGCTCGGGCATTCCTCCACGGTAGCCTCGCAACAACTATGTCATCGTTGGACGAATCTCAGATCCGGTATCTCGACGAGTTGATTGCCGCTGCGAGCGTGTTGGTCGATTTTGATTCGGCTGCTCAGGCCGAGGCGTGGGTGTCGGGTGCGGTTGCCGAATGGACGGCCCTGGGCGCCGACACTGGCCGTCTTAGGCAAGAAATTGCGGACGCTGCCCCGTTGGCGGCTGCACTCATCGAATGGTTTTTGGGCGGCGATCGAGTGACTGGTGATGTGCCGTGGTTGGCCGATCTGGGTCGGCAGCGTTTGGTTCGGGTCTTGGAACTCGTCGATGCCGACGCGCCCGACGAGGTCGGGATGATTCTGGAATATGCGCTCGACGAGGTGCATGATCATGATGTTTCGGTTTCTCTGGTCGGTGGGGTGTTGACCGGAATTACCGTTGGGCCTGCGGGTTTGGCGGATGGTCTTGCCGACGACGATGAGTCGCATTCGTTGACGACTCGTGAGATCGAGCCTACGGCGGGTGTCGACGCGGTGGCTGAGGCGCTTGCCCATTCGCTTGCCGATCTCTCGCCGGCGTCGGAGGCCAACGTGCCGCTGTTGGTTCGCCGTGTCGGGGCCGACGCGAACCGTCTCGTCGTCGATCAAGCGGCTAGTCGGGCGATTCCCGAGCGAGACGCTGAGGACGATCGGTGGTGTGTGGATGTGGTCAGGTCGGCGCTGCGTGACGTGTTGGCATCTAGCGCTCCGGCTGCGGTCGAGGATGCTCGCCGCGGCTTTGTTGCCCGAATCGATAGGCGAGACCCCGACGCGTTGACGGTGGCCGCTGTGGCCGGACTCGCCGGTGTTGCTGGTGCGTTGATCGATCTCGGGGCGTTCTGTCGTGTCGTCGGCGCCTATATTCATCCGGTCGATTTGGCGGCGCACACCAATGTCCAGTTCGAGGCGCTGGTCGAGCTCGAACCGGTTGATTGGGTGGGCGTGGTTCTTGGTATGGCTCGTGGAAGAGCTGGCGCTGCCCCAATCGACGGCATGTCGTTGGTGACGTTCATCAACCGGGCACCGGAGATCACCTCGACGATTCCAAAGGCCGATGCGCCGCGGCTTGCGTGGACGTTTGAACAGATGTTGTTCAGCTGGGAGGTGACTGGCGTGCTCGACGAAGCTGGCCAGGTGACAGCGGCTGGACGTTGGCTGTTGCCACACGGCTTTGTCGCTGCTTTGGCGCCAGGAGGTTAGGCGGTCGAACCCTGGCCTTCGAAGACGGATCGTTGGGTTGCGACGGCCACGGTTTGGAGAATGTCACCGTCGGAGATTGCGAGTCCGAGACGAAGCACGCCTTGCGCGTCGTGAGTTACGACGAGGACAGCTGATTTGATTCCGACGGCGATCGTTCGGACTTCGTCGAAGGTGTGTGTGGGAGCAATGGCGGAGAGCACGGCGCGTCCAACGGCGTCCTCTGGGGTAGCTGCGTTCTTGGTTGCGTGCCTGTCGCCGCTGGCCGTGGTGACGGTTGCGGTGGCCGATTGGCTTCCGTCGGCGTTGGGTTCGATGGTTAGCAGCGGTGGGCGGAACGAACCGTCGACCTCGTCGAGGTGGAATTGGTGGAGGACTCGGGCGAAGGCCCGTGAGACTGCTGTCATCCGTTTTGCTATTTGTGGCTGTTGAATTGGGCCGAACATCAACAGGCCGTCGGAGAGGGCGCCACCGGTGCGGACGTAGTGGCCGTTGAGGTCGCCGTGTCGAAACGCGGAGACCGGCTTCCGACCGTTCGACAGCATGGTGGTTGTGTGCATCAGTCGGAAGACATCGGTTGGCGACATTGCTTCGAGGCGCGGGTAGCGAGCAAAGAGTATGGGCTGGTCGTTGTGTGGGACGTGCAAGTAGACGGCGAGCGAAACTGGGGCGACCTCTTCAATGAGATCGAATGCAGCCTCGACCAAGGTGGAGAAGAGATGGTCGATTTGTGGTGTTGACCGTTCGCTGAGCACGGGCGGGATCGTGGGTTGCAGCGCACGGCTGGGCCCGCCGGAGGTTTCACGAATGGACATACTGTGATGATACAGATGGAATATGTTGCGGTGGGTAGCGGGACGTGGGAGACGGCAGATTTGGGTCTTTTGACTGCAAAAGGCGTCTTATACGGTGGCGTTGAGGAACTTCAACGAGGGCGCTGACGAACGAATTCGCCCGCTTGCGTTTCGTGATTCGAGTTCGGCGAGACCTTCGGGACATTCGCCGGCATAGGGACACCATCCGCAGAGGGGCCCGGGTGTTGCTTCGTAGGCATCGTTTTCGACTGCGGCGTTGAGTGTTGCCCATGTGTCGCCGAGCGCGCCGACCGCTGTGCTGATGGCGGTTTCGGTGACCTTGGTTTCTATGATGTTTTGGCCGAGGTAGAGAAGTCGGGCCGATGCGGGACGTTCGCCAGTTGAGGCTTCGATGGCTGCGGCATAGAGCAGCACTTGTTCGAGTCGACCGTCGGCGAACCGAGCCGATGGGGCTTTGCCGCTTTTGTAGTCGCTGACGATGAGGGGAGCGTCGTTGCTTGCGTTGGCTCGTTCGAGTCGATCGACGATTCCTCGGAACGGGACCCCGCCTAACTGGGCGTCGATCTTCTGCTCGTTGGCAACGACAATGACGGTGGACGGGTCTTCGAGTTTCCACAGGCCCTCGATTGCGGTCCATGCGAGCCAGCGGAACCGTCGTTGTTCGTCGTTGTCGAAGCCGAGGGCAATGAAGTCGTCGAGCTCGGCTGTTTGTGGCCAGACTTCGCGGGCGATGGCTTTGGCTCGCTCGATGGTGCGCTGGGGGCCCGGTTCTTCCATGAGTAGTTCGAGCACGTGGTGGGCAAAGGTGCCGGCGATTGCTGCTTCTCCGGGAGGGTCGGCTAGCCGGTGGATGTAGCGAAACTCCCACCGCTTTTGGCACGAGTTGAATGTGCTCGAGCTCGATGGCGAAAGGTAGGGGGGTGGGCCGTCGGGTTTGGATGCGAGTTGTGCTTCGAGGCGTGCGTCGGCTGCGTCGTGGGGTTGTTCGCCCGAGACGTCGAACAGCACTTCGTCGGTGGCGAGCCCATCGTGTTCCATGGGCTCTGTTCTAGCAGGCGTGTCTGACACTGCTGCCGCTGTGGGCGAGATCGTGAAGCGATCGTGTCACCGTGTACTGAGTTGGAGCGAGTCCCCACTCGCCCCAACTACCCAGTACATGTGAGGAGTTAGGTGTCGACACATTGCGCTGGCAACTTGAGCAGAAATTGGGTCGAGGGCACTATTTCGTTGGGCCCTGGGCGCAACTTGGTCGAGTCGTTACGACACGGCAACGAATGATGCCGTCAGCCCGCTGTGCGAGTGCAGTACGCAGGTCGTGGTGCGGGCGTTGCCTCGCCAGTCCCGTTCCCGTGGGACGAAGAGTTGGAGTTGCGTGTCGAACGGCATTTGTTCGACGTTCGTAAGCTTCCATCGCTATTCTGGGTGGCGATTGTGGCGTCCGTGTCGTTGCTTATTGGGCCAACGGTTGTCATCGGGGCGGGAGCACGCTCTCTCGTGGACGGAAGCATCAATGAAGGAGCGCAACCCGCGCCGAACAACGCATACGTAATACGCGGTCCGAGTGCAGAACTTGATGTTTTCGTAGCACGGGTAGGTGTGGATGGTGATGACCAGAGTGAATTTTCCACGCTCGAATTCTCGGTTCTTGGTACTAACGCAAACCCTGTACGCGTGGCCGACGAGCAGACAGGGCGATGCCTTGACCGCTCCGACATTCTCACGTGCATGAGTGAGTCACCGCAGCAGGCCCGAATATTCGAGGTGGGATTGATATCTGCTGATGACCTCAGGGCACTCCGGAGCGCTTTCCAGGTAAAAGTCTCCGATGCTCCGCTCCTCGCTTCGGGTCTTGGTGAGCCGGCGGTCGTTACATTCAACAGCGACTTCACCGACACGGTACTTCTATCCCGGATTGATGAAGCTGAGGCAACCCTATTGATGGGCCTTGGCGGCCTTCTCCCTGGTGTTCTCGCTACCTCTGAGAGTTTCGATGGAGTGGTCGGTCCCGAAAACAGGTCAGGGGAACAAGGTTTGGTTATCACGGGCGTGTCCGGGCTAAATCACTCTCGTATCCGAGCTGCTGCAGCTGAAAGTACGAACATTGATCTCTTCTTTGAAGAGGGCTTCGACTCGCGGCTCCAAGAAGTAGCGACATGGGCACCGCGGCTGGCGTTGTTATCAGTCGCGACACTACTTGTGATTGTCGGACGCATCCTCGGTTTCCAGCAATCGACCACTCTCAATTCGCTTCGGAACATAGGCCTATCACGATGGAGGTTGGTACAGCTGCTCGTTTCTCAAAGCGGGCTGTCGACTATGGGAGGTGTCCTCGCCTCGGTGGCGGGGTCGACGGGAATCCTTGCATTCTTGTCACGCGAGGTGGATATCGTTCTTCAAGCACATTTCTCGATGCTTTGGCACCTGGTCCTAGGCCTAGTAGCTGGCGCCGCTATCTTAATCGCGTACATGGCTGCTAGTCCGTCGTACCTCGGCGAACAATAGCAGGATGGTGTCGGACATAGAGCTTTGCGCCCTTGACCGAGCCTCAACGCATGTTGCTTAGCCTCGGGCAGCGGACCTTAATGGGGAGTTGAGCGGGTTGATCTACAGCGTACAGCAACTCCCCTAAGGGGATAATTCAACCCAATCGACTCAGGCATTTCTCGGTTTCTGTTCGTTGGACTCTCAAAATGCCTTTACCGAGCCCGAGCATCAGGGCAAATTCGTTGAGTTTGTTATGTGGCCAGTTGATGACCTTTGCGGTCAAGCTGACAAATCGGGGAGGCCGAACCGCAAAGTGAAGGCTGCTCGATGTCAGCGCAGGACCGCCACGAGTCCCGAGCACCGAGACCTCGAATCCCTGAGACTCGATCTGTTGAATGATCCATCGCCGCTCCTTCGTGCGAATCCGGAACAAATAGACGATGACGTAGCTCACGTGGTCAACTCGATTGCTTAGTTCTTCGAGGAGTTCGACGAGCCCGAACGGTCGTCTGACCAACACCCGCTGGATAGCTTCGCCCTCTGATGTGAAAGCTGCTTTGGAAATTATCCGGCTCACAACGTTCTAATGGTATCACGGGTAGACGGATTGAATCGGCCTGGGGGTTGACGTTGGCGGGATTGGCAAGTCTCAGTTCCTCTGCGTTGGCTATGTTTCTCATCTGCATTACCGAGTGAGAGGGCCCCGTTGATTGGTCCAGGGCTTATGCGGCTTGTGGTTGTTGTTGGTTGGTCCACTGTAGGTGGAATTCGGTTGGGGTGAGGCCGCCATGTGCGGAGTGGGGCCGGGTGGACAATCGACCGGAACAGTCCGCAGCGTTGGCACCGTAGATCCGTATATCACGGTTGGTGCATCATCGGCTGCTAATGGCACGGGCACCTCCTTCTCGTTCACCGACCATGGTGGGGACCCCGGCAGCGTTCGGAACGGTCTCAATAATGCGTGGAATGGGATTGACGAAGCAGTCAATTGGGATGACGTGTTACTAGCTGTCGAAATTGTGGGTGGGGTTGCAACCGTTCTAGCCGTGGCCGGCTGCGCTGGGACCATAGTCTGCGGTGTCGTCGCCGTCACCGCCACGGGGATAACGACCGTTGTTGCGTGCTCGCGAGGTCAACGAGGTAGCTGTGCGCTCGGTGTGGTATCGACTTTGACCGGTGGTGCCGGTCTTGCAACTACTAAGGTCGCCGCTGGGGCTGCGAACGCTGCCAGACAGAGGACGACTGGTGGTGTTATCCAGCGAAATGTGACTGGGCCAGCGATCGGCTTCGTCGCAGCTGGACTTTCCTCGACGGCGAGAAGCCTCAACTACACAAGCGCCGCTACCGGCCTGAGTTCGACGGGAGTCTCATATCTTCCATGATCGACCCATCAATTGCCAAGCATCTTGGAGTGCTGAGGAAACGCAGAGTGCGTCGTCTCATGAGAAAGCATGCAAACCAACGCGGGCTGCTCATCGTGACGTATTTCAAGGGCAATATCTACAGTAACCGGCCGTATATATATCCCATGGTTGTTGTGCAGGCGGCGGAGGTATTCGTCAGTTTCAACAGGGCGACCAGGGCGGTTCGGTGGGTTCCGTTGGCCGATGGAATTCAGTCAATCAACGTTTTTCTTGGACATGATCCGCGGCTTGACGTGTTTCGTGCTGGCCTCGATTTGGACAAGGGTTTAGTGCTGTTTGTTGATCCTCCGCTCCGAAGTGGGGCACCGGGTAAAGCGATTTTGGTGCAGAACACGGCCGTTGCGTAGGGCCGGCCGGTTAGAGCACGGTTGATGAGCCCTTTGGTTTCAAGGCTGGGCGCCTGTTTGTCATTTTGATTGAGAATTTTGAGGTGGGGTGTTTTGAAGGCGACTTGAGAATCGCTTGTGTTCTCAACGCTGTTTCGGAATCTCAGCAGTGAGTATGTGGAAAGCGCGGCCGGTGACTTTTTCACGTATTACCATTCGATCAATGGTCGAATGGTGGCGTTCACTCGAGGCGATACGAGCGTTACGACGTGGTTGGGTTCAGATGTTGTGAATTCGACTGCGGTTACTCGTGATGAGAGTGGTGTGGTGAGCACGCAGCG
>CALKGG010000036.1 GCA_938084885.1 uncultured Acidimicrobiales bacterium | reverse complement strand
CTGACGCTGCTGCTGGTGCCAAGGACGCGGCTGGTGGTGTGACTGGTGCGGTTTCTGGTGTGTCCGGAGGCGTTGTCGCCGGTGGCGCTGCAGCCTCGGCTGCTGCCGCAGGTGCAGTCGGTGGTGCCAAGGACGCGGCTGCTGGTGCAGCTGATGGAGTTCGCGGTGCGGTTTCGGGCGCAGCCGGTGGAACTCAGGACGCAGCCGCAGGCGTTGTCGCGAGCGGCGCTGTCGCAAGTGCGGCAGTCGGTGGTGTTGGCGGCACTGGAAACGTCGGTGGATCTGGCGGATCTGGTGGATCCGGCGGCGGAGCTGGTGGAGGCGGTGGCGACGACGATGATGACAAGCTCATCCCGGTCGCTCCGGTTTCTGGCGACAACCAAATCGTGATCCTCGGTCTCCTCGTTGCGGCATTCATGCTCTTCGGTGGCGGATTGCTCGCATTCTTCGGATTCGGCGACGACGACGCCGTGAGCGAAGTTGTTGCACTTGAAGATGTCGAAGATCTCGAAGCGCTCGCTGAGGAAAACCCGCAGTGCGGTGCGGTGCTCCAAGCACTCGCCGATAACGAAGACCTGGACGAAGAGAGCTTCGAGGATGTGACCTGCACAAGTAGTGAAGATGGACAGATCACCCTCTCTGGCGAGGTTGAGAGCGACTCGGTTCGCTCCAGTGTCTTGGCAACTGCTGCTGGTGTCATCGTGGCCGGAAACGAACTCATCGTCGATGGCGAAGAAGTCACGGTCCCTGAGGTTGAGGTTGAAGAGGTGGCAGCTCCGGAAACAACCGTCGCTCCTGCTCCTGAAACCACCACGACCGAAGCTCCTGAAACCACCACGACCGAAGCTCCAGAGACGACAACGACGGAAGCTCCGGCTCCTGAGGCGTTCACCATGTGGGATGCGCTCAACGGTTCTGGTGAGGCTGTGCAGTTCGCAGTCATCGGCGGCGCCCTTGGACTCCAGGACGATCTCGAAACCCTCGAGCTCGAAGACGGAACGCCGGTCATGCGAACCCTGTTTGCTCCATCGGATGCTGCGCTCCAGAATCTCGGTCCAGAGGCGATCGGTGCACTGTCATCGGACCCTGAAGGTGCTGCTGCCCTTGTTGGCTATCACTTCCTTGACGAGACACTTACCGCCGAGGACCTCGTTGCTCTCGACGGCGATTCGGTCCAGACCCGAACCCAGCTTCCGCTGAACATCACCGTGGTTGACGGTGAGGTCATCCTCAACGGAACCTCACGAGTCGTCAGCTCGGACTTCACTGCCGACAATGGCATTGTCCACATCATCGACACGGTGCTGCAACCGCCAACGCTGAACCAAGTGCTCGACCTTGAGAACATCGAGTTCGATCCTGCTCAGGCAACGATCACGGCTGCTGGCCAGGCCACGCTCCAACGTGCAGTTGACTTCTTCACGGCGAACCCAACAGTCAACGCGACCATCGAAGGTCACACAGACAGCGACGGCAGCGATGCGCTCAACGATGAGCTCAGCCAGGCTCGTGCCGACTCAGTCCGTCAGTTTCTGATCGATGCTGGCCTCGACGGTGAACGCTTCACCGCAGTCGGCTTTGGTGAGAACCAGCTGATCTTGGTCGACGGTGTCGAAGACAAAGAAGCGTCTCGACGAATCGAGTTTGTCGTCCAGTAATGGTCACAACCTAACGCTGTAACCGAAGGGCCCTGTGCGAAATGCGCAGGGCCCTTCGGCCGTTTTCGGCCGTGTAGAGGCTCGAGCGTTTGTTCCGCCCCTCATATGGGCACCTTCACGGGGTACAGTCCGGGCATGGTCTTCCGTCGCCGCCGCCGTCGCCAACAGCGCGTTACCTATTCGGCGTGGGACGGCACCCAGGCCGACTACGAGATGACCGCGGACGACCTCTTTCGTCAGATGACCGACGATCTTGCATATCACGGAGACCCCAACGCAGCGCTTCGGAACCTGCTGCAGAACGGTTTCGAACACGACGGTGAACGCATGCAGGGCCTGCGAGAGATGATGGAAAGGCTCCGTGAAAAGCGTCAGGAGATGCTCGAATCGGGTGACGTCGGCGGGGTCTTTGCCGACATTGCCGAGAAGCTTCGAGACATTGTTCAAGCCGAACGGGACAACCTCGCTGCCCAAGCCGAGTACTCAGCGGGCGGAGACGACGCTGCGCAGGCCGCCAGGGATGCTGCCGCAGAGGTTGAACGCAACTTGCAACTCGACATGTTGCCTCCAACGCTGCCCGGCCAGATCGAGTCGTTGCAGAACTACGATTTCACGTCGAAGCAGGCACAACAGGATTTCGACGGGCTGCTCGACGAACTGCGCAGCCAGTTGATGCAGCAGGCTGTCGACGGGATGAGCAACGCAATGAGCTCGATGTCTCCCGAAGACATGGCCGCGATGAAAGACATGATGGCCGATCTCAACGAGATGATCGACCAACGCGCAAACGGCATCGAACCCGATTTCGACGGGTTCATGGACAAACACGGCGACTTCTTCCCCGAGAACCCAGAGACCCTCGACGAGCTTCTGGAGACTATGGCGGCTCGTATGGCCGCAGCCCAGGCAATGATGGCGTCGATGTCTCCCGAGCAGCGGGCACAACTCCAGCAGCTCTCCGAGCAGCTCATGGGCGACATGGACCTGCAATTCCAGATGAACCAACTCGGTGGAAATCTGCAATCGATGTTTCCGGACATGAACTGGGGTCAGAGCTATGACACTCAAGGTGTCGATCCGCTCAACTTCGGTCAGGCCATGGACCTCATGGGCGACCTTGGAGACCTCGACCAGATAGAGCAAATGCTCCAAGGCACGACGAATCCCGGGGCGCTCGCCGAGATCGATTTTGAACGGGCCGCCGAACTTCTTGGCGATGACACGGCGAAGTCGATGGAACGAATGGCTGAGTTCACCAAGATGCTCGAGGACGCTGGCTTGATCAATAACAAGGGGGGAGCGCTCGAGCTCACTCCTCGGGCCCTTCGCAAGGTCGGCCAGAATGTGCTCGACGACCTCTACACCAAGTTGTCTGCCGATCGGCTCGGCCGCCACAACGTCGTCGAGTCGGGCGTTGGCCACAAACGTAACTTCGAGACCAAGCCCTATGAGTTCGGCGATCCGTTCACGCTCAACATTGAACGGACGGTTCGCAACGCGATCCAGCGCACCGGTGGTGGCACTCCGGTGCAGCTCACCCCGGACGACTTCGAGGTAGAACGCACCGAACGCACAACGCGAACCTCCACGGTGTTGATGCTCGACCTCAGCATGTCGATGCCGATGCGAGACAACTTTGTTCCGGCGAAGAAGGTTGCGCTCGCGCTCGAGTCGCTGATCTCGGGACAGTACCCGCAGGACTACCTCGGCATCGTCACGTTCAGCGAGGTCGCTCGCGAGGTGCCAGCGCGAGACCTCGCAGAGCTTTCGTGGGACTACGTGTACGGCACGAATATGCAGCATGGCTTTCAGCTCGCCCGCCAGATGCTGTCGCGCGAAAGCGGCACCAAGCAGATCTTGATGGTGACCGACGGCGAGCCCACAGCGCACATCAACGCGTTCGGCCAGCCAGAGTTCAATTACCCGCCCACGCACGAAACGATCAATCTGACGCTTAAAGAGGTCAACAAGTGCACGAAGGACAACATCAGAATCAACGTCTTCATGCTCGATGCAACGCCGTACCTCACGTCGTTTATAGAACAGATCACGAAGATGAACGGTGGCCGTGCCTTCTTTACCGACAACCAAAACGTTGGTGATTTCGTGCTGGTCGACTTCGTCGAGCAAAAGCGAAAGATGATCCGCCGAGCCGGGTAGTTGTAGCGAATCGCAAGCGACCTCCAGCGCATCATTGTCGACCAAGCCTGGCCAGAGCCAGATGGGGTCGTACCCCATTCGTTCAACTGGGGTCGTGCCCCTTTTCGAAAATGGGGTCAGGGCACGTTACGTTTCGTACCATTTCGGCGGTGAGTCGCCAGCGCGGGAGGACTAAGGTCGCGGTATGGACCGAGTTGCGTACGACGAGTTCTCCTACTTTGCCGACAATGCTGCTGAGTTTGGGATTCCCTACGACGAGCCTCCCGTCGTTCGTCGAGAGTCCGTGGTTCTCGAAGACGGCCGCACAATGTCGGCTCTGGTCTGGGGTAGAGAAGCACCCGAGGTCGTCCTCATCCACGGTGGAGCGCAGAACGCACACACGTGGGACACCGTATGTCTCGCCCTCGATCGGCCGCTGATTGCCATCGACCTGCCCGGTCACGGTCACTCTGACGGCCCCGCCGATGGTGCCGCCGACGTGGTTCGTAATGCTGTCGACGTCATGGAGGTGATCGAATCGTTAGCACCCGACGCGTCGATGCTCGTTGGGATGAGCCTCGGAGGTCTCACCTCGTTTGCGATCATCGATCAGCATCCCGACCGGTTCGAGACAGTTCTCATTGTCGACATTACGCCCGGTGTGCAGTCCGACAAGGCGCAGCACATTGCGTCGTTTGTGAACGGGCCGACCAGCTTTGACAGCTTCGATGAACTGCTTGCGCGCACGATGGAGTTCAACCCCACCCGCTCAGAGGCATCGCTGCGGCGAGGAATCCTCCACAATGCCGAACAACTCGATGATGGCAGTTGGGTATGGCGTCATGCCAAACACCGAGTGTTTGGCAATCATGTCGAGGGTGAACCCGTTGCACGCGACTACGGGCAGCTATGGGGTGCGACCGAACGGCACGCTGGACGGCTTCTCCTCGCACGCGGCCTGCGAGACCAGTCGGTTGTCACCAACGACGAGGTCGCGCTGCTGCGGGAGCGACGCCCCGATGCCATCGTCGAGAACTTCGTGGAAGCTGGCCACAGCATCCAAGGAGATATGCCGGTCGAGCTTGCGGGTCTGATGATGGCCGAGCTTGAACGACTGGCGTGGCGGGACGCGCAGTAAACGCGGCCCCGACGAACAGCGACCGGCCAATGGCCTTACGTCGTAATTGGTGGGTGCGTGATGATGAACTCGACGATGTCTTCTGGTTGATCGAAGACCGCGATCATGTCGGCGTAGGGCCGGTCGCCCGCGAGTTGTTTGAGCAATAGCGGCGCAGCGAGCCTGTCATCGGCCCAGTAGGCGCTGTCGAGGAAGATCATGGGTGAGATGACGTCAAACACCGAGTAGTGATTCTGTGTTGCGTCCATGAAGACTTCTTGAACCGTTCCTGCCGCTCCAGGGGTGTAGACGACACCGTGGGTCGCAATGGCGAGGAGGCCATCTTCGCGAATGCTGTTGCTGAAATACTTGGCGACGTCGGTGGCGAAGTCATTGGTTGGCTCGTGACCGTAGAACCAGGTGGGGATCGCCAAGCTGGTTGCCCCGCCCGGATGGTTGCGGGTCACCGTGACACTCGCATCCAAGTAGTCCTCGGTCGAATAGTCGACTGCGGTGGCGAGCGTTCCGATGGCCTGGTCCAGTGCATTGTCGTCGTGGGCGGCAAACCAGGCGCCGAGATTTCCAGCTTCCATGGCTCCTGGACCGCCGCCGGTCACCACGAGGTAGCCGGCCCGAGTGAGTGCGCGGGCGACGATGGCAACGGTCCGGTAGATCTCCTGGTCGCGGTGCAGGCTATGGCCTCCCATGATGGCGACGACCTTTTCGTGGTGTGCCAGATAGGCGTTGAGGGCGTCGTCGATTGCGTGATCGTGGATTCGTTGCGCGAGCGCTTCGAGAATGGGTGCGGGAGGATTCTTGCGCCACGTCGCCTGATGTTCGTAGATGCGAGAGTCGAGGTTGTTACTACGAAGTTCGCCGGGGGTATAGAGCGAGGCCCGATAGGGGTTATAGGGCAGGCCATCGAATTCGGGAAAGACGGTGGCGCCGGTGTCGAGGAGATGACGTTCCGAAGCAGCGGACAATCGGCAGCCGAGAAACGTCGCGAGTTCCCAATCGGTCGCCAAAAGCGCCTCGGTCCGGGTGCAAAGGTCGACGCCCTGGACGACGAGCGGTGTGTGTGTTTCGGCGCGTGCAACGATCGAATCGAAGTGTTCGAGCGTATTTATGTGTGAACAATCGGCAATGACCGTTCGGCTTGCGATTGCCTCGTCTGGGGGTGTTGTCACGAATTCGTCTTCCATGGTTGAAACTGCTGTTGACGGCGCGGGTGATGTTGTTAGTGTTGCTGGTGTTGCAAAGAAATTGTTGGATTTACGGAATTCCGGCTTTACATGGACCTAGTTACAGTGTTGTAATTACAGCTGTTGAGTTACGGCGATGTTGTCGTTTCCACAGAGACCAACGACATTGCCGTAAGTCTCGCGCGCAAGTGCGAATCTAGGTGGGCTTGAGAGAGCAGGAAAGAAAAGCATGACGAAATTAGGCGCGCCTGAACTTGAGGCTGATGAGCCATCGTGGCACGACTACGCAAACTGCCTTGGTGTCGACCCCGACCTCTTCTTTCCGGAACGAGGAGCCTCGACCAAAGAGGCCAAAGAGGTATGCCGAGGCTGCGTTGTTCGCGAGGACTGCCTCGAGTACGCACTCCAGAACGGTGAGAAGTTCGGTATTTGGGGCGGAATGAGCGAGCGTGAGCGACGCCGCATCCGTCGACAACGAGCGCTTGCTAGAGCGGCCGCCTCAGCCGAGGCGAGCGGCTGACGCCTCACACGGGGTAAATGGCTGGTAACCTTGGTCACATGAATCTTGGTGCACCAGAACTCCTCATCGTTCTCGTTGTCATTCTCGTCCTGTTTGGCGGAGCAAAGCTTCCGAAGCTTGCTCGTTCGCTCGGACAGGCACAGAAAGAGTTCAAGGATGGCTTGTCCGATGGACTCGACGACGAACAAAAGACCGACGCATAGCCCAACGGGGCGTGCCTATGGAGCTTCGGCTGCGTAGTAACTGAAAACGAACGAGCTCTTCGAGCCGAACCCGCACGCGCCGGCGTGCGGGACTTTTCGTTTTGGTATAACAACGGACCATTGGCCCACCCGCAACCACCCCAGCGCTGGCGCGAAAAGACCCGCAGGCAAACCTGCGGGTCTCTAAAACAACCGTGTGGTGAGTCGTTACTTGCGGCTTGCTCGAAGTTCGAGGCGAGCAGCCTTCTCGGCCTCCTTGCGGCGAGCCTTGAGCAAGCGGCGACGCTGTCGCTCCGAGGCTCCGCCCCAAACACCGTGATCGATCCGATTGGTGAGTGCGTATTCGAGGCATCCGTCGACAACGGGGCACTTTGCGCAGATTCGTTTCGCCACTTCAACGCCGACGCCATCACTTGGGAAGAACGTTTCAGGGGGCTGGTTTGCGCACAAACCTTTTGCCATCCAGTTGGGTTCCATTAGATACACCTCCAGGTGTTCACAGGAGTATTACGCTCAGACTGCACCGAAAGTTCCCGTAAAGGAAGCCTTTTGGCCTATATCTCCGAATTTCTTCGACAGCTCTAACATGACCGACGCTAGTCTGAGGCCCGACGCTACGCGAGTTGGGTGCCGGAAAGTCGGCCCCGCAGAGGGAAATCATGTCCGACACCACCGATGAACAGCTTCCGGCCCAAGGCCACGCAAAGATCGTGTACAACGGTCCAATAGCTCCCCACTGGGAGATTCGGGCCATTTCCGGCGACGGCGCGCTCATGGACGGGTTCCGCGAACGGGTGACTGCACGGCTGCTTTTGCTTCCCCCACACGACCCACAATTCCGCCGCAACCGCGAGCGAGTGAACCGCGATGGCGAGCGTGAACGTATCTACATCGAATGGGACCTCGGGTACGAAGAAGACGCCGAGGCCGCAAACTCCACGGGTGGCCGCCGGCACTAACCACTTCCACGAGCGTCATCTGGCAATTTTCTGCGTTCTCGACTGAACTAAAGGCCCCCGGCAACATGCCGATTGGGACTTGATGTCTAAGGAGATGGAGATGCATGACGAGATGCTCGTGATCGGCCAAGACGGCCGTTCCTTTTCTGTTGCGCCCATCGATTCGAATCCAACCAACTACTTCAACCGCGAGCTCAGCTGGTTGTCGTTCAACGCTCGCGTTCTCGCGCTTGCGACGGATGCAAAGATCCCGCTGCTCGAACGGTTGAAGTTCGTTGCGATCTACGCAGGCAACCTCGACGAGTTCTTTCAAGTTCGGGTCGCTGGCCTTCACGACCTCGTTGCCGGCGAAGTGCGCTTCCGCGGCCCCGATGGGCGCACGCCCGAAGAGCAGCTCAGCGCCATCTGCCAGGCGCTGCAATCTCTCGAGGCGCAACGTCAAACGATCTTCACCGAGCAACTTCTCCCGCAGCTCGAACTGCAAGGCATCTTCGTCGAGAAGTACGAGAACCTTACGAACGAAGATCTCAAATTCGCCGACACCTACTTCGACGAGCAAGTCTTCCCCATCCTCACGCCGCTCGGTCTGGACCCAGGACACCCGTTTCCGTACATCTCCGATCTTTCCCTAAACCTCGGCGTGCGGGTTCGTATCCCGGGAGAAGACCGGACTCGCTTTGCGAGGATCAAGGTGCCGGACATGTTGAACCGCTTCGTGAAGCTGTCCAAGCCCGGGCGGTTCGTTCTGATCGAAGACCTGATCATCGCGCACCTCGAGCAATTGTTTCCCGGCCTCGAGATCGAGGAACACCTCGCGTTCCGAGTCACCCGAAATGCCGACCTGAACTACCGCGATGAAGAAGCCGACGATCTGCTCGAACTCGTCGAGATGGAACTTCGCCGCCGTCGCTTCGGCAACGCCGTTCGCCTCGAGGTCGGCACGAGCAACGGCAACACGATCCGTAGTCTGCTGATCGACGAACTCGAACTTGTCGACTCCGACGTGTACACCGACACGTCATTGCTCGCAATGGCCGACCTGTGGTCGCTCATGAAGCTCGATCGCCCTGACCTACGATTCGACGAGTTCGCCCCCGTTGTTCCGGCACGCATCTCGCAGCGATCCGGCGACGAAGTCGACCTATTTGAAGAGCTTCGAAACCGAGATCTTCTCGTCCATCAGCCGTACGAGTCGTTTGGCGCCTCGACCCAAGAGCTCATTCGCCGTGCTGCAGCCGATCCCGACGTCGTGGCGATCAAGATGACGCTCTACCGAACGTCGACAGATTCTCCGATCGTTCGTGCTCTGGTGCGCGCTGCCGAGCGCGGCAAGCAGGTCGCGGTGCTCATCGAGCTCAAAGCACGCTTCGATGAGCGGGCGAACATCGAATGGGCAAAGACGTTGGAGCAAGCCGGGGTGCATGTCACCTACGGCCTGACCGGTCTGAAAATTCACGCGAAGCTCACAATGATCGTCCGGCGCGAGTCGGGAAAGATGATGCGCTACTGCCACTTCGGCACGGGCAACTACAACGACGGCACCGCCCGCCTCTACGGGGACTTCTCGCTCATGACCGCGTCAGAAAAGCTCGGCGACGAAGTTGCGGTGCTGTTCAACACGCTCACGGGATACGGCGGCCAGATCAGCTATGACGACCTTCTCGTCGCCCCCGATGGCCTTCGCCCAGGGCTCAACGAGCTCATCCGCCAAGAGATGCGCTCGCCACAAGGGCGCATCATCATGAAGATGAATTCACTGGTCGATCCTGGCATGATCGGCCTGCTCTACGAGGCGAGCCAGGCGGGCGTCGAGATCGATCTGATCGTGCGCGGCATCTGCTGCCTTCGCTCCGGGGTCAAGGGGCTGTCCGACAACATTCGGGTTCGCTCGATCGTTGGCCGTTACCTCGAACACGCTCGCGTGTATCACTTCGGCAATGGCGGGGGAGAGGCCGTGCCGGTGACCTATATGGGGTCGGCCGACCTCATGCAGCGAAACTTGGATCATCGTGTCGAAACCCTCGTGGCACTCGCTGACGATCGCGTTGCCGGGCAGGTTCTCGAGTCGCTGCAAATGGAACTCACCCCAAACCTGCAGAGCTGGTACTTGGCCGCCGATGGCGGCTGGACCCGCGATGCGAGCAGCGAGCTGATCGATCTGCATTCGTCGTTTGAACAGATGGCCAAGGAACGTCGCCGTTCGGCCAAGTCCGCAGCCTCGAGGTTGAACTAACGAATGGCCAAAAATCCCGAAGCTGAAGTGAAAGCCGCCGGTGGCATCGTTGTCCGTTCTGCAAAGAAGGGGCCCAAGGTGCTGCTCGTGCATCGGCCTAACTACAACGATTGGAGCTTTCCAAAGGGCAAGCTCGATCCCGGCGAGAAGTTCAAACAGGCAGCCCATCGCGAAGTCCTCGAAGAGACTGGCTATGACTGCAAGCTCCATAAGCCGTCATTGCCATCGATGTTTTACCCAGATCAAAAGGGGCGAAGCAAGGAAGTTCGCTACTGGCTTATGACCGCCATGTCGGGCGAGTTTGCACCCAATGGCGAGGTCGACCTCATTGCGTGGGTTCGTTGGGACAAAGTCGTCGATCGGCTCACCTATGCCAAGGATCGTCAGTTCTTTCTCGATGTGATCAAAAGCGGACGCATTGATGCCACGTTGTCTGAATGACGTTGCGCCATAACTCCCGCGGTCGTTTACCGGCTGTTCACCTCAGCGGTTCCTCCACGTAAATCGGCCTCCCTACGGTGAGGGTTGTATGAAAAGGCGAAGCGTTCGCCACGACCGAGGAGACACCCCTGTGAAACCGGGAACAAAGATCGCCCGACTGCTGGCAACACTTGCCGCACTTTCCCTTGTTGCTGCTGCATGCGGCGGTTCGGCAGATGACGCTGCTGGCTCAGGAGATGGTGACAGCGCCGAGACGAGCAGCGCGTCCGGAGAAATCTTCATCTCTGGCTCCTCAACCGTCGAGCCAATCTCGATCCTTGTTGCCGAGCTGTACGAAGAGGTCGCCCCAGACGTCTTCGTCGATGTAACCGGCCCCGGTACTGGCGATGGCTTCCAACAGTTCTGCAACGGCGAAACCGATATCTCGGACGCATCACGCCAGATCAAAGACGAAGAGATCGCCAACTGTGAGGCCAACGGCATCACCTTCACCGAAATCCTCGTTGGCATCGACGGCATTGCGGTCATGACCAACACCGCAAACAGTGCCGTTGATTGCGTCACCTTCGAGAACCTCTACGGCCTCATTGGTCCAGAGTCTGAAGGCGTGAACACGTGGTCCGGTGCCAATGACATTCTCGGCGACGGTCTCCCAGAGGCACCGCTCGACATCTTCGGCCCAGGAGCCGAGTCCGGTACCTTCGACAGCTTCATCGAGATCGTTCTCGAAGAGACCGCCGAAGAACGTGGCCAAGACGCAACGGCCCGCTCGGACTACAACCCATCGGCCGAGGACAACCTCATCCTCCAAGGCATCCAGTCGAGCGACACCAGCCTTGGATGGGTCGGCTTTGCCTTCGCCAACGACGACGTGAAGCTCCTCGAGGTCGATGGCGGGAACGGATGTGTTGCTCCAACCGCTGAGACGATCGCATCGAACGAATACCCAATTAGCCGCAACCTCTACATCTACGTGAACAACGAAAAGGCCGCTGCTTCGGAGGCACTGAACGGATTCGTCGACTTCTACGTGAACGAGGGGCTCGATTCGGCCGTTGCTGAGGTTGGCTACGTCGCCCTCAGTGAAGACGCAAAGTCCGAAGTTCGCGCCGCCTGGAACGGCTAAGTCCCGATGGCAAATATCAGCATCCCACCGACACTCGTCGGGTCGGCTCGACGTGAGCGCCCAACGATCGAATCACTTGCGGGCCCGCGCAGTCGAGCCCGCAAAGAGAAGTTCATCCGATCGATCTTCTTCTCGGCGGCGCTCGTGTCGATTGCGATCTCGGCGTTGATCGTGATCAGCCTCGTGCGCGAGGCAAGTGTGTTCATCTTCGAGATCGAGTGGGCTCAGACGTGGGGTCAGAATGGTTGGTTCCCGCGAACTGGCACCTATGACATGCCAACGCTTCTGGTCTCATCGTTGATCGTGACGGTGGTGGCGATGCTGGTGGCGGGCCCGCTTGGGCTCGGCTCGGCCATCTATCTTTCCGAATACGCAAGCCGCCGCACCCGTGCCTTCCTCAAGCCCGTGCTCGAGGTCTTGGCCGGAGTGCCCTCGGTGGTGCTCGGCTTCTTTGCGTTGTTCTTCATTAGCCCCCAGGTGATCGAACGTATTGGCCGCAACGGCTGGTGGGTCATTGGCGCAGTCATGGTCGTCGTCTACGTTCTGTTGGTCGGTGGCTGGGCACGTCGTCTCGTCAAACGCGACATCGAGACGCCCATAGCGGTGCAGCTCAAACGAGTGGCCACGCTCACCGTGTTGGTCGCCACTGGGCTCGTTCTGATTTGGTGGGTCAACAATGTGGCGGGATCATCAGATGTTGCCTCGCCCGATTTCTTCTCGGTCAAGCGCAGTGGGCAGCTCGCCGCCGCGGCCGTCGGCGTGGGAATCCTCACGATTCCGTTGGTCGCTTCGGTCTCTGAGGATGCGTTAGCGTCTGTTCCCGACGAGCTACGAACTGCGTCAGCAGGCCTCGGCGCACGCAAATTCACCACCACGGTTCAGGTCGTTCTGCCCGCGGCGGTCTCGGGCATTGTTGCGGCATTCATTATCGGCATCAGTCGAGCGCTCGGCGAAACCATGGTCGTATTCATGGCCGGTGGCGCCGCCGATGCTGCCCAGTTCACAAGCTCGCCATTCGATGGCGGCCTCACAATGACCGCTGGCATGGCGTCGCTCGCAACAGGAACCGACAACGTTGTTGGCGAAGGACTCACCTTCCAGAGCCTGTACTTCGTTGGACTTGTTCTGTTCGTTCTCACACTCGCCCTCAACATCGCAGCCGGCCGCTTCGTCAGCCGTGTTCGCGAGCAGTACTAGGAGATCACGATGGCGCTCACTACCGTCGGCGGGGCAAGCAACGCTACTCGCCGTGTCGAAGACGAAATCTTTCGGCGGGGCCGAGACCTCAAGGGCACGAGTTTTCGATCGCTCATGCTCTCCGCGCTCGGCGTCAGCATTCTGATCTTGATCGTGCTCATCGTCGACGTGTTCGTCGATGGTTGGTCGGTGCTCAGTACACGCCTTCCCGATTTCATCACCGGAACGCTTCGCAGCCAGTCGAGCTCCGATGCCCTCGGCATTTCCCAGGGCCTACTCGGCTCGCTGTGGATTGCCGTGTTTGTCACCGTGCTGTCGTTTCCTATCGGTGTCGCAGCAGCGATCTACCTCGAGGAATATGCACCCCGTAACCTGCTCACCAAGACCATCGACATTGCAATTCGTAACCTCGCTGGCGTCCCATCGGTGGTCTATGGCCTGCTTGGACTGTTCCTGTTCGTGCAAACCAATAACGGCAATAGCACGCTGTATGCCGGTGGCATCACGCTCGCAATCCTCGTGCTCCCGATCGTGGTCATTACCTCGGCCGAGGCAATCCGTGCGGTGCCGTCGAGCCTGCGTCAGGGTGCCTATGGCGTGGGCGCAACCAAGTGGGACGTCATCCGTACACAGATCCTGCCCTTTGCTGCACCAGGAATTCTGACCGGCTCGCTGCTTTCGCTGTCGCGTGCAGTAGGCGAAGCAGCGCCGCTGATTCTCGTCGGCGCCATCACCGGCCGCCTCGCTCCTCGAGGCGGGTCATTTGTTTCCCTCGATCAGCTCGGCGATCGATTCACTGCCATGCCGATCGTCATTGTTGGCTGGGTGCAAGAATCCGGCCGAGATCCAGGCTTCGCTGCAGCAGCGGGTGCAGCCATCGTTGTCCTTCTTGCATTGGTCGTCATGATGAACTCCGTTGCAGTGACCTTGCGGAACTACTTTGAAAACAAGCGAGGATAAGCCATGGTAGGACTACGTACTTCCTCGAAGAAAACGCTGAAAGGCCAGCTTGTGAGCGCTGAAGAAACGACGACCGAAGTTGCGGACGTCGAAGTTGACCGAACCGTTGATGTCATCAAAGAACCTGTTCCGATGGAGATCGCCGATGAGGACTTGGTCTTTAAGGCAAGCGACCTCAGCGTGTTCTACGGCGATTTCCGGGCCGTCCGAAACGTCGACATGCGTATCAAGCGCAACGAAATCACCGCACTAATTGGGCCATCGGGCTGTGGAAAGTCGACGGTGCTCCGCTCGTTCAACCGCATGAACGACCTCATCCCCACCGCCCGCGTCGAAGGCGAGCTCCTTTATCAAGGCGTCGATCTCTATGACGAGCGCGTCGACCCGGTCGAGGTTCGTCGCCGTATCGGTATGGTCTTCCAAAAGCCGAACCCCTTCCCAAAGAGCATCTATGACAACGTCGCCTACGGGCCCCGGGTCGCGGGGCGCAAGAAGGGCCTCGACGACGTCGTCGAATCGAGCCTGAAGAAGGCTGCGCTCTGGGAGGAAGTCAAGGATCGGCTCAACGATTCGGCCATTGGCCTGTCGGGTGGCCAGCAGCAGCGCCTCAGCATTGCCCGAGCCATCGCCGTCGACCCCGAGGTTCTCCTTATGGACGAACCGTGCTCGGCGCTCGACCCAATCGCTACGGCTCGTATCGAAGAGCTCATGGCCGAAATCAAAGACGAGTACACGATCCTGATCGTCACGCACAACATGCAACAGGCCGCCCGCGTCTCAGACCGCACCGGCTTCTTCTCGGTAGAGGTCGACGAAGAAAACGACCGTCGCACCGGCCTCCTGGTCGAGTACACCACCACCGAAAAACTGTTCTCAAACCCCGACGACGAACGTACCGAGAACTACATCACCGGCAGATTCGGATAATCCTCATGTCTCAAATGGAACTTCGCGGCAACTTTCACGAAGAACTCGACCTGGTGCGCGACACCATCGTCACCCTGGCCGCGAACGTTACCGAGGCAATCCCTCGGGCAACGCAGGCGTTGATCGACAACAACCTTCAGGTCGCGCAAGACGTCATTCAAAAAGATGAAGAGCTCGACACGCTCTCGATGCAGATCGAAGAGCGTTGCTATGCCCTAATTACGTTGCAGCAACCAATGGCCGGCGACATGCGAGCCATCGTGACCGCCATGAAAATCAACGGCGAGTACGAACGCTCCGGCGACCTTGCGGTGAACATCTGCAAAGGCCTTCGGCGCAGCTACGGCATGGCGCTCACCCCAACGCTCCGAGGTCTCATCACGTCGATGAGCGAGGAAGCAGTGCGACTCACGCGGCTATCGGTCGATGCCTATGTCGAAGGTAATGTCGGCCTCGCCGCTGCGCTCCCCGACATCGACGATCGCCTCGATGATCTGCAGGCCGATTTCATCCAAGAGATCTTCACCGCGCACGAGGCAAAGCAACTCGAGCTCCAAGAAACTGTGCAGCTCGCGTTGATTGCCCGCTACTACGAGCGCATTGGCGATCACGCCGTGAACATTGGCGAACGCATTGTCTACATGGTCACCGGTGAGGTCCCCGAGCTTGTGGGCGCCTCTCGATCTGAGCAGGCCGAAGGGTTCCAAGAGTCGGTCGAGAACAGCATCGGTGCCGTCGTCGATTCCGAATCCGAGTAACCTCAAATCATGGCTTGGCTGGTTTCACTGGCTCTGGCGATTGTCCTTGTGACCGTTGTGGTTATGAGCAACCGCCGTGAACAGGGCCACCTGCGGCGTATCCAACGAACGCTCAAAACTGCCGGTGATGACCGCGCCCCAGCCCGGTCGGTCGACGCTGCGCTCGATCGACTTGAGAACATGGTGCATTCCGACGTATCCGAAGAGATGCCACGACGTGTGCAATCGGCCTTCGATGCAATCTCGGCTGCGGCGATTGTTGTCGATGGCGATGGAGTCGAGCTTCTTCGAAACCGCCACGCACTTCCCTACGTGAATGCGCGCCATGGCGACGTGCTCGTCGAGAACGAGATGCAATTGCGTTTGCACGATGCGTTGCTCGGCGAATCAACCGAGCAGGAGCTGCACCTTCATGGCCCGCCGGAACGCCAGCTGTTAATTATGGGGTCGCCGCTGATCGCTGACGGTGAACTGCTCGGAGCGGTCGTTCTCGTCGACGACATCAGTGAGCAACAACGGCTCGAACAGGTACGTCGGGATTTTGTGGCGAACGTCAGCCACGAACTACGCACACCGGTCGGAGCGCTCAGCCTGCTCGCCGAGACATTGGAAGGCGAGACAGACCCGGAGATCATTTCGTCGTTCCTGTCTCGGATCCAGGATGAATCGACACGCCTTGCCAGTTTGATCGACGACCTCCTCGACCTCAGCCGCATCGAAGGTGGCCTCGCTGAGGAATCCGTTGAGGTCGACCTTGCAAGCGTGCTGGAGGAGAGTGCTGCGGGCTTGCGATCCGCTGCTGAACACAAGAACATCGACCTCACCTTTGAGGTGTTTGACAATGTCGTCGTCAATGGCGATCGCACGCAACTCGCGTCTGCGGTCTCGAACCTTCTCGGCAACGCCATCAAGTACACAGATGACGGTGGCACGGTCAGCGGACGCATCGTGAGCCACGGAACCGACGTAGCTGTCGTTGTCGAAGACACCGGTGTCGGCATCCCCCAACGCGACCTGAACCGAGTGTTTGAGCGCTTTTACCGAGTCGACCGGGGGCGATCGGCAACCACGGGCGGCACTGGCCTTGGGCTCTCTATTGTTCGCAACGTCGCTGTCAATCATGGTGGACGGGTCGAAGTCACGTCGCAGGAAGGTGTTGGATCGACCTTCTCGATGATCCTGCCGGTGGGTGGCCCCGACTACGACCGCAACGAAGCCGTGATGCAGCACGAATCCGATGGCTGAGCTGTCGGTCCTCGTTGTCGAGGACGAGCGCAGCTTTGCTGAAGCGCTGACACTCGGGCTTGGACGCGAAGGGTTTGTTGTGACCGTGGCGTCCAACGGTGCCGAAGCGCTACGTCGCTTCGACGAAGTCCAACCCGACATCGTGCTGCTCGATGTCATGTTGCCCACGTTGTCGGGCATCGACGTATGTCGTGAGATTCGGACGAAGTCCAAAGTTCCGATCATCATGGTGTCAGCCAAAGGCGAAGAACTTGACGCGGTGGTGGGCCTCGAAGTCGGGGCCGACGACTATGTGACAAAGCCGTACCGGCTCCGAGAGTTGGTGGCCCGAATGCGCGCGGTCTTGCGCCGGGCCGGCGATGTCGCCGAACCAGTGGTCGGTGACGTTCACGACACACGAGCTGTTCCAATCACCGTTGGCGATGTGACCGTCGACGCTGCCCGCCATGAAGTCACCGTCAGGGGAGCGTCGATAGACCTGCCGCTCAAAGAGTTCGATTTACTCTCGCTGCTCATTTCAAACGCTGGACGGGTCTTGACCCGCGACATCCTCATCGAGCGAGTGTGGGGTGCGGACTACTTCGGCGACACAAAGACCCTCGACGTCCACATCAAGCGGCTTCGTTCAAAGATCGAGTCCGACCCAAAGAACCCGACGCGGATCACGACAATCCGGGGCCTGGGCTACAAGTACGACGATTAGCCCACGGTCGCAGATCAAAACCTGGGAGGGTTTCTCTGTACTGGTTGCACTAGGAGTCAGACACTGACTTTGGAGGTGGCTAATGATGGGGGTACTCATGGAAGCCCAACCCGATACAGCAAACGAATTGCTGCTCGCCGCAGCAAAGCGCCAAGATGAGGGCGCGGTCATTGCGTTCATCGACAAGTGTCAACGTCAGATCGTGGCTGCGATCGAAATTGCCGGGGTGCGCCGATCTAGCGCCGACTTCGATGATGCACAGAACCTCGCACTCTTCGAGATCTGGAAAGAGTTCCCCAACCTTCGATCCAACAGTGCAGTGTGCTCGTGGATGCACGGCATTGCACGTCGGATCACGATGAGTCGCGTTATTGCGCCCAACGCGCGACAAAGACGACGAGACAACAAGCATCGAGACTTCACCCCAACAGACGGTTTGGAGCAGCCAGGTCCGGCGCATCGAGTGTCCGAGCAAGACCGTCTCGGGCGAGTGCTCGCGCTGCTCAGCAATGAACACCGCGAGGTACTCGTCATGCGATTCGTTCTTGGCTACAGCGAAGCCGAATGCGCCGAGCAGCTCGGTGTCGCCGTCAAGACGATCAGTAGCCGGGCAACCCGAGCAAAGCGGGCCGCGATCACCGAACTCGAAAACATGGAGGTGGACCAATGAGGAATGACATCGACAACCCGGCTGGCGTCCCCGGTGATGACGCCTTCAATGCAGACGAAGAGGCCCTCTTCGAATCCCTGATCGCCGAATCGAATACCTGGGTGCTGACCAACGACTGGTCGAGGCAACTCCTCGCGCAGATCACCGCCGTTGATAAAGATGCACGCTCGATACGGGACCTCGGTGGCCATCGGGGCGAAGCCGAGGTGGTCGACCTCTCCGTCGAACGCCAGGCCCGGTCGCGGCCTCCACTCGCTCTGGTTGCAACAATCATTCTCTTCATCATCGGCCTCGGTGGGGTGGTACTGTTCGGCGCTCCAACAGTGGGTGTGACGAATGTGGCCGTGATCCCCGCGAGCCAATCAGTAGACGCTCCGGTGGTGTCGCCGGTCGATGTGCCCGAAGGGACACACGAGATCGTGACGGCAGCTGATGGCACGATCGTTGCGGTGATCGAAGGGGCAGACACCAACGAGGTGGTTCTCGCCACGTCGGCCGATCTGGTGACCTGGGAATTGGGAGATGCGCTACCGCTCTCTTTCGCCGTCGTCGATGCGTCTACCGACGTGTGGTACGCCGTTGGAGGCGACCCAGCATCACTCGTCCAATTCGGTCGGACAGAGGCGACTCGCCTACCCACGGCGCTGCGTGGCTTCTCGAGTACTGACCGGGGTCAAACATGGAGCGAGATCGGTGCGATTCCTCTTACCGATCTGGTGCACGTCGATGAGGTTGGTGTCGAGACTCGTATTCCGTTCACCGAAACGGTTCCAGCCGCAGTGTGGATAGGTGCCGTCGACGACCAACTACTCGTCTCGGTCAATGAGGTAGCGGTGACCAATTGGACGGCGCTCGCTCGCCAGGCTGGTTTGGTCGACGACCAGACGTTTGTGGTGTGGGATGGGGTCGACGACTACTTTGCCTATGGGCCGGGCACCGCTGACGAGATCGAGATCACCGCAACCGACCTCAACCTCGACCGAGAGGCATTCGACGAGCTTCGATTCGGAACCAGCAGCATGGGAACCTCGCTGCATTCCTCGGTTGGCACCGCCCCATTCGAGTCGCAGGAGTTACCGGATGGTCGACTCGTCCTCGGTTCGCTCGAGGCGCGCAACGACGAGTTCATCTTCTCCGGTGTGCGCGCATTCGCTCGAAACGAGACGCTGGTGTTCAGCTCGACAGATGGACGTTCCTGGGTCGAGTCAGACAAACCACCAGTCACCGAGGTCAGCCCGCAGATCTTTGCCGCCGACTCGCCCTTGTCGGTTGGAGACACCCTTCGGCTGTCCGGCCAGCTGGGTGCGCGTTCATCGAATGACGGCACTGACGTCCTGACCAATGGGGTCGACTGGCAGGTACGAATAACGCAAGAGTCGGGCCAATTTGCCGCCGACGAGGCAAGCGTCGGAAGCAGTGACTTCGACCCTGTTCCACGCCCCGAAGTTGACGCCCAGCTCGTTGGAGGATTCGGCACTGACTTCGGTGCGGCACTCGTCTGGCAGGATCAGAACACCGATGACTTCGTCGAGGCTGCGACGGTCATCGAAGATGACGGCTACGTCTTTGAGTTCGTGGCGAACTTCGTGAAAGTGACAAACCCCGAGGGCGCCGTCGTCGTTGAACGCCAGGCGCTGAGCGGGCAACCGGTCGCGCCGGTGATCGTCGACAACTCCGCGGAGGTGCTGGTCGTGAACGAACAGGCAGACATCGTTGCCTCGGTTAGTTTCGCCGATTTTCAACGCGAAGTTCTGCGGACAGGGGTCCAAGGTCAGGCATCTCCAGCACGGTTCATCAGCTGGGCGAGCGGACCCGACACGTGGACGTTCGCACCGCTCGAGGGTCTAGACAGCGCCTTCTGGGATTTCATCATCCTCGAAAATGGCATCTTGGCCACCGCACTTGGCGACCCGACCGAGGCGCTCTTTATCGAGTGGCCTGCAGAGTTCAGCGAGTGAGGGCATCGACGGTTCTCGCCGAACTCGTCGTCAGTGACCGAGCTGGTCGGTGTCGACGAGGCGGAAGAGCAGCACGAGTGCAGGCACGACCAGGACCGTTGCTATAGCCGCCGCAGCGAGCAGCGCCGTCAGCGTCGCCGGGTGACCAGCACCATTGGCGATCGTGACGTTGTCGACAAGGATCCACGGATACTGGGCAAACCCCCAACCCAACATGACTGCGCCGACCGCGGTGACCGCAGCGAAACGAGCCCGACGTGTGTAGCCCTGGACGAGCATGACCATCGTGAGCGAACCGGCGATCGCGGCGATGATGATCTCGGGGCTGCCACGGCCGGTGAGACCGGCAAACAGTGTTGGCGCGTCGTTTGCGAGCACCGCAATACCGCCGAGCGAGACGAGGCCCGTCACGCTTCCAGAGATCAGAGCTCGCGTGCGAAGGTACTCGGCGAGCTCGCTATTGCCCGAGCGCTCAGCTTCCTCGGTGAGAAAGACCGCTGCGAGAAATGCACACGTTCCTGTCGCGAGAACGCCGCCAAGTATCGACGTTGGCGAGAGCCAGATGACTTCGTCGGAAATGCCCGCGCCGACTCGACCCGAAGCGATTGCACCCGCGATCGTCCCGAGGAAGAACGGGGTCACGAGAGAAGAACCGGCAAAGACGATCCCCGCGACGCGCGCTGCCTGCAACGTCGGTGCGAACTTTCGGAACGCAAAACCCGATCCGCGCAAGACAATGCCGAGCCCGACCAACCAAAACGGAATCGCAAGCTCGCGCATGATCGTGGCGAACGGTCTCGGAAAGCCCGACCACAAGAGCACGAGCACAAAGATCAACCAGACGTGATTTGCTTCCCACACCGGACCGAGGGCCTTGTCGATCAAACGGCGCATCGGCGCGCCCTTCTTTGCTCCGCCCGCCAACAAATCCCACAGTCCCGTACCGAAGTCTGCGCCAGCAAATACGGCGTACAGCGTGACCGCAGCAAACATCACCGCGGCGACAGCATCAGCAGCTCCCATCTCAGCCCACCAACTCGTGTATGCGCGCTGGTCCGTAGGGGGATTCGAGGTCGGTCTCGCCAGCCGCCCACCGCTTCGACATCGAACGCAGCACGCCATAGCCAGCAGTGAACATGCCGATGTACACAATTGTTAAACCAATGAGCGTGAACCACACCCATCCACCGTTTGTTACAGCATCTTCGGTCCGCAAAACGTTGTGCACTACCCACGGTTGGCGGCCGACCTCGGTGGTGATCCATCCCGTTTCCATCGCGACGATGGAGCCCACCCCGGTGAGCGCGAACGCCCTCAGCATCCAGGTGTTGTCGAGGAACGTGTTCCGGTGCCGGAACCACCGGAACCCCGCGTAGGTGACGAGCAGCGCAAGGCCGGTTCCGATGCCGACCATGATTTGGAACGAGAACCGCACGATGTTGACCGGAGGCTGATCCTCAGCAGGTACGTCGTTCAAGCCGATGATCTCGGCATCGAAGCTGTTCTGCGCAAGAAACGAACCAAGGCCAGGAATTGGCACTTCAATGCCGTTGACGACCTCGGTGCCGTCGTAGAAACCGCCGAGAATGATCGGCACCTCGGACTCGGTCATTGAGAGCCCCTCGATTGCGGCCAGCTTGATGGGTTGACGATCGGCAATGGCCTGGCCTGCGAAGTGGCCAACGATCGGCTGGATTGGGGTGACGATGGCCGCGAATGCGAGGGGGACGAGAATGCCGAGGCGATGGATGCGGTCACGTTTGCCGCGGAGCCAACCCACCGAATACACCGACACCATCGTGAACGCCGCAACCATGTAGGCAGCAAAGAGCATGTGGAGATACTGCAAGGCGACCGCGTCGTTGAAGATCGCCGCCCACGGGTCGATGTTGACCACCTGGCCGTTGACGATCTCGAATCCGGTCGGGGCGTTCATCCACGAGTTCACCGACATGATGAAGAACGTGCCGCTCATGCCCGAGATGATCATTGGGACGAGGAGAAACTGGTGCGTCTTTGTCGGCAGTCGACCCCAGCCATACACGTAGATACCGAGAAAGATGGCCTCGAGAAAGAACGAAATCCCTTCGAGGGTGAACGCGAGGCCAACAACATCGCCGAACTGCTCCATCAGGCCAGGCCACAGCAAACCCATCTCAAAGGCCAGGATCGTGCCCGACACGGCACCGATTGCGAATAACACGCCGGAGATTTTCGACCAACGCTTCGCAAGTTCTAGCGCGTCGCTGTCGCCCTTGACCCCCATCTGATGAAGCACGAAAAGCATGGCGGGCATCGCCACACCGAAGCACGCCAAGATGATGTGCGCGCCCAACGAGATCGCCATCTGATTTCGTGCCGGGAGCAGCGCATCTTGAGCCAGAAGCAGCGTTTCGGTCATGGAGTTCTCCTCTGATCGATATTGCGATGTTGGCATTGCAGCACGTCGTGATGCGGTCTGTCCCTCGACCTATGTCCAAGAGTACTCGCAGACATATTGCTTCTCCCCGCCGAAAAGTTGTTGACCTTCGTCACCCGATGCCCGACGTCTGTCACATTCGGTCCCTACAATTGCGTTCTATGACCGAACCCGAAGGATGGAGCCCGCTGAGTTCACCTCGGCGATCATCGGGTTCACCTTCGCGGAAACGCTCGGCTGACCCGCACCAGCACGTCAGCGGAATCGGAAACGGATTGGTCACGACCTCGTTCACGAGGCTCGCACGGGTCCACGTGCTTTCGATCATCGGTGACGGCTGTGTTGCCGTTGCCCTCGCCGGCTCGATTTTCTTTTCGATCGATCCATCCGAAGCACGGTGGCGGGTGGCGCTCTACCTGATCTTGACCATCGCCCCATTCGCCATCGTCACACCGCTTCTCGGACCAGCGATTGACCGGGCCGCCGGTGGCCGTCGAGGCATGATCATCGTGTCGCTCGCTCTCCGAGTCGTCATTGCGCTCTTGATGAGCCGACACATCGACAGCTTGCTGCTCTTCCCAGAAGCGTTCGCGATGCTGGTCCTACAAAAGGCCTACGGAGTGTCGAGGGCCGCGCTCGTGCCCGCTGTCTGCCCTCGCGAAGACGAGCTGATCGAAGCAAATTCGAAACTGTCATTACTCTCGTCGCTCGGCGGTGTCGTCGGCGGCGCATTCGGTGTTGGGCTCATTGCCATCTTCGGCAACGGTGCATCCACCGTGCTCGCCGCGATCGTCTTCGCCATTGCCGTGGCCGCCGCGCTTCAACTGCCGCAGGTCCAAGTCGCCAAAGCCCCCGTGGACGAAACCGAGAAGCTCGAGGTTCGCGGCGCCAACATCGTGCTCGCCGCAACAGCAATCGCCGTCCTGCGAGGCATTGTCGGGTTTACGACATTCCTGCTCGCATTCCACCTTCGGGCCGGGGGTGACGGTGTCGACGTCACCGAGGAAGGTTCGTTGCTTGGGGCTGCGCTCGGCGCGTTCAGCGAGGGCGGTTACAACTCCGAGGCCGTCGCCGACCTCATCGGCACCCCAGGTCCACCCGAGTGGCATCTCGCCGCCGCTGGCTTAGCCGCTGGTGGCGGAGCGTTCCTCGGCGCAAAGTTCGCACCGGACATTCGCAATCGAACCAGCGAAGAACGCATCGTGCTCGGTGCGATGATCACCACCGCCGTGGCGGCGTTCTTGGGCGGCTGGGGAGGCGGAATACAGGGAACAGTCGTCCTCGCATTCGGCGTTGGAATCTCTGCATCTGTCGGCAAGCTCGGTTTTGACGCGCTCGTGCAGCGCGATGCTCCACGGTCGAACCATGGTCGTGCCTTCGCCCAGTTCGAAGGTCGCTTTCAGCTGTCGTGGGCGGTCGGCGCCTTCATTGCCGTGATTAGTCGCTTCCCGATTCAGCTCGGAGCGTTCATGATTGCGCTCGCTGCCGGCTTCGCTGCGGTGAGCTACGAACTCGGTCGACGAACCGACCGAGTGCAAGCCTCCTCTCGAATGCGTGAGGTCATTCGCGATCGCGTTCCCCAAAAGGCGGTCGACAAGATCGAATCTGCCAGGGCCGTCCAAACCGTGCGCCCCATGATCGGTCGCGTTGCCGGTGTCGGGCGATCACTGTTTTCGGTGAAACCGTCGGCGGTCGCAACTCGTTCGCAAGCTCCAGCGCGGAGTCCAATGCCCGCTCCCGCAGCCAATGATGCCCAGCCGCCCGCGCCGAACCCGGACCACACTGAAGTCATGGCCGTAACCAATCCAACATCGGCGGCTCAGATTGCCCCGCCAGGCACTGTCGGGAACGGCAACCGTGCGCCCGAAGACGCTGCCACGATCGATGTCGGGCCAGACCAGCCAAACTCTGGTGTGTCGCCGCTGGTGCAATCAAGCAACAGCGATGCCTCGACGCCTGCCGGTGCGCTACCAGTCGATCACATGGCGTGGGGACGAACGTCGTCTCGGCCCCATGTGAGCGGCGAGGGTGTGTGGGTCGCTCCTGAAGATACACCCGACGGTGAAGCCGGCGAGGATGGCCAGTTTCGACTCTGGGAGTAACTCCCTATTCTTCTTCGCCCGGGGTTGGATTAGTCGAATCATCGGACCCTTCGACCTCCTGAAGGAACTCTTCAAGCCCATCGAGCGCTGCAGGATCAACGTCGACATCGAAGTCGATCTCCATACGTGAAAGCCACAAGCCGGGGGCGCCAATCTCGTTTGGCGTCGGCAACGACTCGGCCGATTCCCACAGCTTCGTCAACGCTGCTTGGCCGCCGAGCTCGGCAATGCCATCGACAAAGGCCGAACCCCGGTCGTAGAGGGCTTGATCGAGTTCGAGGCCGAGTAGCCGCTCGACGAATCGATCCGACTCTGCGGTGGTCACCCGACGACGACGAACCGCCTCGGTGAGTTGTCCATAACTCGAGATGAGCCCAGCGCCAACCGAATCCATAATGTGATCCACATAGCCGACCACGACTGCGCTCAACGCAGAAATTTCGGGAAGGATCGCCTCTTGTTCGGGTGAACGCATCGAGTTCACCAGGCCGCTCGGATCGCCGAATGCCTCTTGGAGTTGCTTCTGCAGATCGGCGAAGTCCGACGGGTCACTGCCCGACATGTCGAGGCCGGAAAGCGAATCGTTCAACGATGTCGGATCATTTCGGAACGCAGCCGCGTAGCGGCCAATGAGCGAGTTCATCTTGTCGGCGACGTGCGGCAGGCTAAGTACCGAGTGGTGTGCGACCTCGCTCAGCGCAATCCACATCTTGAGCTCATCACTATCGAGGCTCCACTCGTTTCCAAGGGCGGTCAGGTTGGAGACAACGACAAGCAACTCGTTCGTTCCCGCACGAGGAATTGGCAGGTCGTAGGTTCCCAAAGCCTTCGTAGCAATGTGACCCACCATCGAGCCTGTCGTCATCGAGACCATCATTGGCCGCATCGATGCGAAGAGCTGTTCGAACATCGCCATTTGTGGATCACCCGATGCCGACAGGTCATCGGGAGTTTGGGTCATCGACGATGCCAGCTTCTCGAGAAGTGGCTGCAACGGCTGCATCGATTTGCGAACCCAGTCGGCCTTGGTGACCGGAGCGATCGTCACGGGACCATCGGTCGAGGTGCGAAGCCCGGTCGCCTCAGCAATCTGTAGCTCCGCGACCCGGATCAACTGCTCGAGCGCAATGCGTTCGATTGGATCGACATTTGGTTCGGTAGCTCCGCCCGAAGCAATCGACACCGCAATCTGTGTCGCGCTGCCCAGGCCACCACCGGTGGCGCCGCCACCTAACATCTGCATAAACGACGCCATCATCTCGTTGGGGTCGCCGGACCCGAACATGTTCATGAAGTTGAATTCGTTGTCGTCGTTATCGAACGGATCAGAGTCGCTCACAGACTGCATCGTAGAGCAACCAACACGCCGAGCGACCCCGAAGTTCGAACGCGGCGACTCTCCTGAGGTGGACTCCTGTCGGTCCATAGCCGAGAATACGCTGATGGACCCGGGTCTCGAACGTGCCAACGAAGAAGGACTCACCGTCGTCGTCACCGGTGCAGCAGGAGCGATAGGGGCCTACGTTGCTGACCGGCTGGCCGCGAATCCACAGATACACGAGCTCATCGCAATTGATCGACGGGCCGCGGACGGAGTGACCCGATTCGATTTGCTCACCGAAGATCTGCGCGATCTCATCACATCTGCCGATGTGCTCGTCCATCTCGCAGCAACGCCGATGGGAACCTCGAACGACGGTGACGAGGCAAGCGCCGACAAGGCGCTCGCCAAGCGAACACTCGAGGCCGCGAGCAGTGTCGGGGTTCGTCATGTGGTTCTCGCATCGTCGGCCATGGTGTACGGCGCATGGGCAGACAATCCAATGCCGCTCACCGAAGCTGCTGTTGTTCGGCCAAACCCCGAGTTCCGCTATGCCATGGCGAGGGTCGAGATCGAAGATATGGGGGAGCGGTGGGCCGAAGAGACCGGCAACGCGCTCACGATCATCCGATCGGCGACCACACTCGCTCGTGGCCGCCAGAACATGCTGGCGCTCCACCTGCGAAACTCCGCCGCCCTTCGCAACGCCGACGGCGATGCGCCCGCGCAGTTCCTGCACGCTGAAGACCTCGCCGCAGCGGTCGAAATTCTTGTCGCAGGACGGCATAGCGGAATCTACAACGTCGCCGCTGACGGCTGGTTACGCCCCAACGAAGTCATTGCGCTGCGCGGCGTACCCGAAACCCCAGTGCGAGTCCCCGGCGTGGTGATCTCGGCTGTCTCCGACGTGCGTCGACGCCTGGGAGGACGAACCCACCCAGGGCTAACCTCGTATCTGCAACATCCGTGGGTCATTGCGACCGACAAGTTGAAAGCCCTCGGTTGGGAACCCGAGTTCAGCAACGCCGAGGCCTACGTTGCGGGGCATCAGCCGAGCCGGTTTGATGGGGTCACCGCCGAACGACGCCAAGAACTCGCGCTCGGTGCAGCTGGGGCCGCTATTGCCGCAAGCGCAGTTGGTGTGGCCACCGTGGCATCGTGGGCCGTGCGAAGAGCTGGCCGGCGCTAATCGCCGGTCCGCCACGAATTGCGGTCGATCGAGCGCAGGAAATCGAGCGCAGGAAATCGAGCTCAGGAAGGAGTGGCGCCGACCGTGACCAGGGTCGTAAACAGTTCGCTCTCGACCTGACCAGGTTCGCGCAGCGTATTGGTCTCGCCGCTCTCACCCGTCACACGCGAGTAGGTGATCTCGATCGTGTCGCCAGGATTCAGGGTTGCTAACGCCTCTCGAAGATCGGTTCCCGAACGCACGTTCACCGACCCAGCACGAGTGATCACATCTCCAGCGACGAGCCCAGCGCGAGCCGCAGCTGTCTCGCTCCACACTCGGGTGATGAGGCGGCCCCCGGTAACGCCACGCTGCTCTTGAAGCCCCTGGGTCAAGCTGGCGAGCTCCACGCCGAGCCACGCCTTATGGTCGACCTCGCCGTTCGAGATGATCTGGTTCGCTGCCGACCGAGCCGTATCGATCGGGATCGCGTACTGGCTGCCGTCTCGAGCCGTCACCGCCATGGCGACAATTCCGCCATCCTCAGCCAAGATCGCCGACCCGCTCCACTCGCTGCTCAGCTCATCAGACAGCCAAAACAAGTCCGATAGAAGGTCGCCGTTGTCGAGCACGGTCACGTGTTCTTTTGCAAGAAGATCGACCGCTCGGGCAGATTCAGAATCCGACGTCGAATGAGATAGCGCGACCAATTGGTCACGGACAAGAACCTGGGACTCCTCACCAAAGGTTGGCGGCGGAAGGTTCGGCGAGTTGATCTTCAATACGGCAACACCCGAGACGGTGTCGCTGCCGATCATCTGTGCTGGTAGCCGTCCCCCAGGAAACTCGGCGGTGATGTCTTCGGCACCGACGATGGCATGCGCCGACGTAATGAGGTGGCCATCGTCTCGAAGCAGAACCGCTTGCACATGGTCTTCAGTCGAATCGCCACCGAGGTGAAGAGAGACGACCGATGATTTGTTCAGCTGTGAAACCTCGTGGACCCAATCATCGAAGCTGAGGGGGCCAGCAAAGTCGACCTCTTCTAGCGGCGTGATCTCTTGTACCGACACCTGCTCGATCGGAACTTGCTCATCGTTATCAGCCAGCATCCACGCAAGCCCGACAACGCAACAACCAGCAACGAAGGACATGAACATCGACGGCCAGCTGCGACCGTGCGCGCGACGAGCAGCAAGGTTCGCTGCGGCCTGTTCGGCTCCACGCTCTGCGGGATGTCTCCACAGGCGATCTGGCGCAGGCAGCAGTAGCTCGGGCTCTATCGGCCCGTCCTCGTCCTCGATTCCCTCTCCCACAGGTCCTCATAGTAGCGAACGATCTCACGCAGCTGAGCGCGGGCATCTCACGGAGCTAGGCGCAAGCATTGTACCGATCACGGTTTCTCTGAATAGTATTGGGCCGTGCAGGAGTCTGAGCGAGGGCCCGAGGGTAATACCTGGCTGTCTATTACCAATTCGGAACCACCGATCGATTCCGCGTATCGCTGGACTGTCCAACCCGATTGTGGGGCCGTTGTCCTCTTTAGTGGCACAGCCCGAGATCATTCGGCCGGGCGAGACGACGTTTCCTTGCTTGCATACGAGGCGTACGAAGAACATCTCATTACCCGCTTTGAGGGATTGGTCGACGAAATCCGCGCCCAGTGGCCTGAGGTTCGTAGGGTGTGCATTATGCATCGGGTAGGAGATGTGCCGATTGGGGAGTCCACGGTCGTTGTCGTCGCGTCGTCGCCGCATCGAGACGTGGCTTTCGAGGCTGCCCGTTTTGGCATCGATCGCTTGAAGGCAACAGCACCGATTTGGAAGCGCGAAGTGTGGGCCGAAGGCGAGAGCTGGGGTCTCGACGCACGCGAGATTGATGACGTAGGACTGCCTGCTCCTACTGCTCCCGGCGGTGACGCGTGACGATTCCGGTGTTGTTCCTCCTTGGAGCCTTCGGACTTTCGTTCGTGCTCGCCAGCCTGGTGTGGCTCGTCAGCCGGCCCCGTAAGCAGAAGTTTGGCTCGACAATCGAGACGTTCACTAGCGACCTGTCGGCCTTGGCGCCACGTGGCTCTCGTCGCGTACGGACGCGCCCGGTCAATGGCGGACATCTCCATTCGGGCGGCACAAAGACACATACCCAGGCGGCCAATGCGAGGCCAAAACCTGGGCCTCGGCCCCGGAGCTAACCCATGGCACGAGATCTAGCAATCGACCTTGGGACCGCAAACACCCTCGTGTACGCCCGCGGCGAGGGCATTGTGCTCAACGAGCCTTCGGTCATTGCCCTCAACTCTCAAACCAACGATGTGTTGGCAATCGGATCTGACGCCTGGCAAATGATCGGCCGCACGCCGAGTCACATCGTTGCCGTACGTCCGCTCCGCAAGGGAGCGATCACCGATTTCGACGTCACGCAGCGCATGATCCGACTCGTGCTCGAACGGGTGGGGGTCAGTCGGTTCAACCGTCCCCGCGTCGTGATCTGTGTGCCGTCGGCAATCACCGCTGTCGAACGGCGAGCTGTCACCGAAGCAGCGCGCCGCGCTGGGGCTTCGGACGCGCAGCTCATAGAACAGCCGGTCGCCGCGGCGATCGGTGCGAATCTGCCGATTAATGAGCCGCTCGGCAACATGGTTGTCGATGTTGGAGGTGGTACGTCAGAGTCGGCAATTTTGTCGCTGGGTGGCGTGGTTGCACTCGAAGCTATTCGCGTTGGTTCGTTTGATATCGATGCGGCGATTCAGTCCTGGGTACGGCGCGAGTACGGGATTGCGATCGGCGAACGAACGGCCGAAGACATCAAACTCACAATCGGCTCCGCAGCCGAAACCCCAAACGAGGTCCGCGCCGAGGTGCGTGGGCGTGAGCTCATGAGCGGATTGCCTAAGACGATCGTGCTTGCCCCCGAAGAGATCAGGGTGGCGATCGACGAACCGGTGAGCGCCATTGTTGATTCGGTGCTGTCGTGTATTGCTCAGGCTCCACCAGAACTTTCGCAGGATCTGATCACCCAAGGGATTCACCTTGTCGGCGGTGGCGGCATGCTCCGCGGGCTTGATCTTCGCCTTATGCGCGAAACTAAGGTCGACGTCCGCATCGTCGACACCCCACTCGAGTGCGTCGTGCATGGTGCGGGTCGTTGTATCGAGTCGTTCGAGGCGCTCAAGGTGATGTTCCTTGGGGACAAGCGTTGAGCGTTGTCGGCTCGGTTTCTTAATACGCGGTGACCGTTGTCCCGTTCGATCCGCTGGACGCGGACATCGACCTTGTCATCTGGGATTTCGATGGCACGATCCTCGACACCGAGTGGCCTGCGTATGCGTCGGCAACTCTCGAATATGAGCGCTATGGACAGCGCATAGATCTGGCCAGATGGCAGGCCACTCTCGGCAGCGCCGTGGCCAAACCGTGGTGGGCGCAGCTACGTGACGACGTCGGCGGATTCGACGAGTCCGAAGAGGAATTTTTGGAACGCTACCGCGCGTACAAGAACGAGTTGACCGACGCGAAGGATGTGCTGCCTGGGGTTCGTGGCGTCCTCGGTGCGTTCGACGCTCGTGGTGTTGGCTTTGCGTTGGCGAGCAGTTCGCCGAGGTATTGGCTCGACCGGCATCTTCCTCGTCTTGGTTTGGTCGAGCGCTTTCCGGTGGTGATCTCGTCCGATGATGTCGGCACCGACCGCACAAAACCCCACCCCGACCTCTTCGTTTTGGCCGCAGAGCGTTCGGGGGTTGTACCTGACCGGTGCTTGGTGATCGAGGACACGAACCATGGTGTTGTCGCCGCAAAGGCCGCGGGTATGTCCGTGGTTGCCGTGCCTCATCGCCTGACCGAAATGCAGGATTTCTCCCAGGCCGACCGCGTGCTCTCGAGCCTCGAGGTCCTCCTCCCCTAGCTACCGGTAGATTTGGGGTCAGACCCCAAATCGGTCGCTAACCCCTCCGGCGGTGGCCGTTCTCGTCAAGCCCAAGCGCATCCAAACACGCCCTCCGCAATTCTTTGAGATCGGCTTTTGTCGATGTTCGACTCGCTCGTATTGCTGAACCTGCGGCATTCGGAGTCGGGTACCGATAGTGCTCCGCCAGGTCCGAATGCGACGCATCGGTAATCATGTTGGACAGTTCGATCGCGACGCGGCGCGCGGTTGCGAAGGCTCCTGGCCGGGCCTGGAGAAGGGTGTCGACTTCACACCCAGCAAGCCGACTGACTACGTTGTCAATCTCGACCTGAGAAAGTGCTGGCAACCCAGCGATGAGGTCGGTGTTGGGTTGCTGGGTTCGCCGGACGTGTTGCACGAACTCTGGTCGCCCAAGCACGACACCGGGCCGCAATTGACGCTCGTAGAAGCGATCGAGCTCAGTGTCAGACAAGTCCGACTGAACAAACTTGGTGTATTGGTCACGCGACGAGTAGCGATCGAGCATTCGCTTGGTCGAGAGCCATGACGGCGTCCGGCGGTGTCCTGTGTAGTACTGAAAACTCGACCAACGGTAGGTATCGAGACGTGTGAGTGGAACGAGTCCCGCCGCGACTGGGTTGAGTTCGATGTATCTTCCGACCCGTTCGAAGTACGCATCGGAATCCACGAGAACCGAGTGGAAGCGCCCCCGAAACAACGCGCCATCGCGATCATGTCGAGCGTTGAATCGTTGGGTGTACGTCTGTGAAACGAACTGAAGTGCGCGGCTGAGTTGCCCGGAT
The DNA here is from genome assembly GCA_938084885.1 of uncultured Acidimicrobiales bacterium. Taxonomy (GTDB): domain Bacteria; phylum Actinomycetota; class Acidimicrobiia; order Acidimicrobiales; family SHLQ01; genus SHLQ01. The sequence goes on along the minus strand of CALKGG010000036.1, from coordinate 5,862 downwards.
TGAGAAACCACCAAGAAATGAAAGTGGTTGCCCATCAAACAGTGCGACACGATCTCAAGATCGAACTTCGCAGAGGTACGCGCCCAAAGGTCGAGGAACATCTTTCGGTCTTTGTCGTCGCTGAAGATGTCTTGGTGAGCGGCACCACGATTCATTACGTGATGGACCGCCCCTTCGAAATCGACGCGGGGTTGCCTGGCCATGAAATCTCGCTTGTCGAGAGGGTGGAGGGCACCATGGCCGAGAACCACGAAGTGTGGATTGCCCCAAGATAGCCAGTGGCTATGACAGCTACCGGTAGATTTGGGGTCTGACCCCAAATGCGTCGCTAGCGTGCGGCGTGACAGCTACCGGTAGATTTGGGGTCTGACCCCAAATGCGTCGCTAGAGGGGGCGGGCGAAGCTGAGTTCGTGGCCATCGGGGTCGTTGACGTGAAAATATCGTTCGCCCCATGGTGCATCTCGCGGCTCGAATTCGGGCGAGATGCCGGCCGAAACCAACGTGTCGTATACCTCATCGGGGTCATCGACGTGGAACACCACCCTGCCCCAGAACACACCGGACGTCGCAGCACCCTCAGGTTGGGTATGGACGAAGACGTTGATGAAGTTCGTGCCGAACTCGAACGTCGTGAACTCCGAATCGGCGCCGCCGTAGACGACGCCCAAACCAAGGATCGAGCCGTAGAAGTGCACTGCCCGATCCATCTCTGCCACAGCCAGGGTTATCGCGTTAATCTCCACGCCGTAGTATCTCACCATGACGTTCCCACAACGACGCCTACGCAGGCTTCGCAGAACCGAGGCGCTTCGGCGGATGGTCGCCGAGACCAGCCTGTCGTCTGACGATCTGATCGCTCCACTCTTCATCCGGGAAGGCATCGACCAACCCGCACCGATCAGCTCGCTCCCCGGTGTCGTGCAACACACACTCGACTCGGCAATGACCGAGATCGACGAATTGATCCAACTCGGTGTTCGTGCGGTCCTTTTCTTCGGCGTGCCCGAACACAAAGACGATGAAGGCTCCGGAGCGTGGGACCCAAACGGCATAGTCCAACTCGCGTTGCGCGAAGCCCGAAAACGATTCGGCGATTCGATCGCGTTGATCGCCGACCTCTGCGTCGACGAGTACACCAGCCACGGACACTGTGGAATCCTCGACAGCGCGGGATCGGTCGACAACGACAAAACCCTCGCGCTCTACCGCAAGATCGCCATCGCACAAGCTGAAGCTGGTGCCGACATCATTGCGCCGTCGGGGATGATGGACGGACAAGTCGCAGCCATTCGTGAGTCGCTTGACCAAGCCGGCCACCCCGATCTCGTCATCCTCGCATACGCCGCAAAATACGCCTCCAGCTTCTATGGTCCGTTCCGTGACGCCGTCGACGTGAGCATCGCCGACGGCGGCGACCGGAAGGGGTACCAACAGGATCCCCGCAACGGGCGCGAAGCCATGGAGGAGATCCGCTCGGACCTCGCCGAAGGCGCCGACATGATCATGGTGAAGCCCGCAATGGCTTACCTCGACATCATCCTGCGGGCACGCCTCGAGACCGACGTGCCAATCGTTGCCTATCACGTGTCCGGCGAATACGCGATGCTCAAAGCCGCCGAGGCGAACGGCTGGATCGACGGACATGCAGCCGCCGTCGAATCGCTCCTCTCGATCAAACGGGCGGGCGCTGATCTGATCATCACCTACCTCGCTCGCAGCATCGCAGAATCGCTCTCGGGCTACGTGCCCGCACTCCCAGCTCCCCTCAAAGCCATCGACCCCCCAACCCCAGAGCTCGAATCATGACCAACGAGAACACCCACACCAACAACGCACTCTTCGAACGGGGCAATCGCGTCATGCCCGGCGGGGTCAACTCGCCCGTCCGGTCGTTTCGCTCCGTCGGCGGCACGCCGTATTTCGTTGCGTCGGGCAGTGGTGCGCACGTGACCGATGTGGAGGGCAAGACCTACATTGACTTCGTGCAAAGCTACGGCCCGGGCATTCTCGGCCACGCGCACCCCAAAATAGTCGAGGCGGTCACGACCGCGGCCGGCGCCGGGACGAGCTACGGCGCGCCAACGCTCGGTGAAGTCGAGCTCGCCGAAGAGATCAGCCGGCGCATCCCAGGAATGGAGATGATGCGGATGACCTCGTCGGGGACCGAGGCGGCAATGTCGGCAATTCGACTCGCTCGCGGTGCAACCGGGCGCAGCACGATCATCAAGTTCGCTGGCTGCTACCACGGCCATACCGATTCGCTGCTCGTCGCTGGCGGCAGCGGTGTTGCAAACCAAGGCATGGCGGGCAGTGACGGCGTTCCTGACGGGGCCGTGGCCGATACCATCGTTGCGCCATACAACGTGGTCCCAGAGATCGACGACACCGTGGCCGTCGTGGCCGTCGAACCAGTGGCCGCGAATATGGGCCTCGTGGCGCCATCGGAGGGCTTTCTCCAAGGTCTGCGTGACGCCTGCGACGCGGCGGGCGCAATGCTTCTCTTCGACGAGGTCATCACTGGTTTTCGTCTCGCACGGGGCGGCGCTACCGAGTGGTACGGCGTGCAGCCCGATGTGTGGGCGTTTGGCAAGGTGATCGGCGGTGGGCTTCCTGTTGGTTGCTACGGGGCGAGCCGAGAGATCATGGGACACGTCTCGCCGCTCGGCGGCGTGTACCAAGGCGGCACGCTGTCGGGCAACCCGCTCGCGACTGCCGCTGGCCTGGCCACACTCGAGCTGCTCGACGCCGATGCCTATGTCGAGCTGGAACGAATTTCGACTCGTCTGGCGACAGGGATGCGGGCGGCGTTTGCTGACGCTGGAGTCGATGCGGTCGTCCCACAGATCGGCCCACTTGTCGGGCTGTTCTTTGGCAACGAGACTCCGACGAACTTCGATGAGGTGAAGGCGCTTGCCGAGAACGGCGTGTACAAAACGTTCTTCCATGCGTGCCTTTCTCGTGGCGTAGCGCTTGCGCCTGGGCCCTACGAGATCCTGTTTCCGGGTCTGGCGCACACAGATGAGGTCATTGACCAGGCGATTGCGGTCATGGCCGAAGCGGCAGAACTCTTGGTCTGACGTCCGCGCACGTCGCGCCCACGCCATACTTTTCAGCATGCGCTCACGGTCGGCCACTTCACGTCTCGTCCTCGTACTGGCCGTGATGGCCCTCCTCGCAGCAGCGTGCACGAATGCGGGGACGCCACAAACGTCGTCGGAGGTCGAACAGCCCATCGCAGACGACACCGACGCAAATGACACCGACACCGACGCAAACACTGACGATGGATCTGCGCAACCTTCGAGTGGTTTTGTTGCTCCAGAACCCGACCTCACCCGCCTAGATATTGACGACGACATTCGGGTCGGCGTGCTCGAAAACGGGCTGACCTATTTCGTCCGATCAAATGACAGCCCCGGCGGTTCGGTGTCGTTGCGTCTGGCCATCAACGCTGGTGGGCTCCACGAAGACCCGCGCGGCACCGGCGTCGCCCACTTTCTTGAACACATGATGTTCAACGGCACGGAACGGTTTCCCGGCGGCTCGTTAGACGCCACCCTGCGCAGCATCGGCGCCGAGATCGGGCCCGACTTCAACGCATTCACCAGCGATAACGCCACCGTGTACCAGCTGCAGGTGGCCGATCAGGGAGACAATGTCGAGACGGCCTTCGATGTGCTTGCCGAGTGGGCGTCTGCGGCGCTGATCGAACCCGATGCGGTTTCAGATGAAGCTCCGGTGGTGCGCGAAGAACTACGCCTTCGGGACGAGTCGGGCGATGGCGTCATTGGCGTCGTGTTCGACGAGGCCTATTATCTCGACACTCCATATGCCGGGACGAACGTTTCGGGCACTGCGGATTCGGTCAATGCCATAACTGCGTCGGACCTTCGCGAGTTCTACGACACGTGGTATCGACCCGACAATATGGCGGTCATTGCGGTTGGGGATCGGAGCCTCGACGACCTCGAAGACGACATTGTCGACCGCTTCGCAGACATGACCGCCCGCGGAGAGATCGTTGCTCAACCAGAAGTTGGCGACTTTGCATTGCGGACCGAACCATTGGTCGATGTCGTGATCGAACCGAGCTTTGGCGACTCCTTTATCAGCGTCGACATTCCTGTGCGGTCGTGGGATGTTGGCACGATTGGTGGCAACGAATTGTTGCTTACCGAGATCGTCCTCAGCATCGCCATCGACAACCGGCTGCGAGAGGGCGTCGATACTGGACGGCTCGATTTGCGCCGTGCCGGAGGAGGTTGGTTCCCTCGCAACAACGACCTTGCCTACCTCGGGTTCAACGCGGATGCCGACGACCTTGTAGCGGGCACGGAGGTGTTCATGACCGAACTCCAAGGAACGTTGCAGAACCCCTTTACCGAGGACGAGATCGGACGGGCGGTCGCCGCTCTTGAATCGTCCCAAGAGCAGCGACTCGAAGAGTTCGATAGCGTCCAGGACAACGGCTTTGCCGATGCCATGGTCAACGCGTTCCTCAATGCTGGCGACCTCTCAAACGTCGAGGACTCGGTCGACCGAAACCTCGATTTCCTCGGAGACCTCACGGCCGCGGCGGCAAATGACCATTGGAGGTGGATGCTGACCTCGTCGGCGCCGATCGTCCTGATCGTTGGCCCCGATGCTGATCGTGTGGGAGACCCCGCCGACCATCTCGCTGCGGTCGAGGCTGCATCGCAGGCCGTGGTCGAATTGGTAGAAGACGACATTGCCGAGATCGACGTGCTGGTCGATTCACCCGAACCAATACGTGAGGTTGCGTCGAATAGTCTCGACAACGGCGATGTCGAGCTCGTGTTTGAGAATGGCCACACGGTGCTCTTTGCCGAATCGACGATCAGTGAAGGTCAGGTAACGCTCGTTAGCGAGTCTCCGGGCGGACGTTCGGTGATGTCAGATGCCGACGGTCCGCTCGCCCCAACAGCAGCAGCCGCGGTGTCCGCGAGCGGCGTCGCTGGATGGAACCCCACCCAGCTCCGGCGCTATCTGGCCGACATCGACGCGGGCATTACGCCGATCATCGACGATTTCACTGAAGGGTTCTCGGGGTCGGCGTCGACAGAAGACGTCGAGACAATGTTTCAGCTGCTGCACCTCGCCATTACCGAGCCGAGGGTCGATGAGGTGCCGTTCTCTCAGCAAGTTGAGGCAGCTCGAGATTTCGTCGAGCAGGTGTTACTCGATTCGGAGACCGCAGCTCGTGTTGCGGCGACCAACGCCCGAACAGGTGGGGGCAGCTTCGCTGCTGCGCCATCGGCTGAGCAACTGAACGGGTTGACGATCAGTGATGCCGAACGCATCTACAAGGATCGTTTCTCGTCGCTCGATGATCATGTGATTGTGGTCGTTGGTGACCTCGATGATGACGATTTGGTCGATTTGGCCCGGACATGGGTCGGAACGCTGCCGCCAGCGAACAGTACTGACGATCCCTCGGGCTACCCAATGGTCGGAGACGTGCGCGAGCAGCTGTCGGTTGGTTCGGGGACGGCGGGAGGTTCGTTCTTTCTCGTGGCGACGAGTTCGGGGATCCCAACAGTGGAGAACCTCATGCTCGCCGATGTGACGTCGCGAATTCTCGACGACCGGATCTTCACCGTGATCCGTGAGCAACTCGGTGCGTCGTATGGCGGGTTCTCGTTCAGTCGCTTTGTCGAACCTGGCAATGATGTCGATCTGATCGTCAGTATCAACGGTGACCCTGATCGGATCGATGAGATTGCCAACACGGTCGCTGGCGAGTTGCGTTCGGTCGCCGGTGGCAACATTGGGGTCGACGATTTTGGTGAGGCAATTGCGGTGATCGAGGCCGAACTTGGCTTTATCAACAATGGATTCAT
>CALKGG010000035.1 GCA_938084885.1 uncultured Acidimicrobiales bacterium | reverse complement strand
TGAAGCTGATGAAGCTGATGAAGATGGTGTTGTTGGTGTTGTTCGTGAGGTCAGTGTGCCTGCGGTTGATTGTGTGGAACAAGTGGATGATGTTGTGGATTTCGTCGGTAGACCGTTGATTTCATTGTGGAACACGGCGTTGTTTCTGTGGATTGCGCTCGGTTGTGGTGCTGGAAGGTAATGAACGCTAGAAAGAATGCTGTGGACCAAAGCGATCTCTCCGTCGGGCTAGCTGTGGGTGCTGGCGGACCCACCGGCGGCCCATTTATTGACGCAGCGCTCGCCGTGCTCGAAGCGCGAACCGGCTGGACCGCAGCGTCGGCTGCCCAGATCGTTGGCACCTCCGCCGGGGCATTTGTCGCGGCGCGAGTCGGACCGGCCGAAGACCCTAATCCCGACGCGATTCAACAGCTGATCAGCCTTGGCAACGGCTCCGGTATGCGGGCAACAGTGGGCACGAAGTTTATTCGTGAGCTACGCCTTGTCGGTGGCCGAGCGCTTGCCTTACTTGCTCCACCCGACCGCGAAAAGGCGCTCTACGACGTTCCCTCGGGCCCCTACCATCGCGGCGCTGGCGTCGTCACCGTCGAGCACACGTGGGGAGTGCGGCACTTCCACAACTTGGCCGACAACCACGGTCACGCCGAATCGCTCGTGAGGGCCTCGGCGGCTATCCCCTATAAGAACGGCCCGATCGACGTGTTCGGCCAGCTGCACGCCGACGGTGCAGTCCATTCGGCGAACAACGTCGACCTTGTCGACCCCGAGCAATGTCCAATCATCGTCGTCATCTCGCCAATGATTCCCGCCACCGGTGGAAAAGTGGTGAGCAACTTTCATCGCTCGCAGCTCATTGAAGAACTCCGACCGTGGTCCGAACCGGGTCGAGTCGCGGTAGTCGTCATGCCGAGCGAAGACGAGCACGCAAATCGTCGAGACCGCAATAGCTTCAAAGAAGCCGGAGCCCGAGCCGCCGAGCGGTTGTTTGCGTAACGTGGCCCGGTGAGCAAACTCTGGATCTTTGACTGCGATGGCGTCCTCGTCGACAGCGAGGTCATCGCCATTCGGACCGAGGCGGCGTTGCTCACCGAGATTGGCATGGCGATGAGCGAGGAGGAGATCGCAAAGAACTTTGTTGGTCTGAGCTACTCCGACATGATGTCGGCCCTTGAGCAACGGTTCGCAGGAACGGTTCCCGATGGATTCGAAGCCCGTGTGCAAGAGGAGGTCATGGCCTGCTTGCCGAGCGAACTCACGCCGATCGCAGGTATAGGTACCATGCTCGCTCGCAATGATGGCCCCCGGTGCGTTGCTTCGAGCAGCAGCCCCGAGCGAATTGCCCTGTCGCTGCGCATTACCGGCCTCGATGCAGCCTTTGCCCCGTCGGTCGTGTTCTCGTCGTCGCTTGTGGAGCACGGCAAACCCGCCCCAGACCTGTTTCTCTACGCGGCCCACACCATGGGGTTCCGGCCAGCGGACTGCATCGTGATCGAGGACAGCCCCCACGGCGTGGCCGCAGCGCGTGCTGCGGGGATGACAGCCATTGGGTTTGGCGCAGGCGGCCACATGAGACCGTCAAGCGTCGAACGCCTCGCACAGGTAGGCGCGCATCACGTGGTCGATACTGTCGACCAGCTCGAACAACTGCTCGTCGAACTCAGCCCAAACGGGAGAGAATCTTCGGAATGAGCGTTTGCATGCGTTTGCGGTTCGCTCCGAGGTCGCTGTGTCCCACGCGTGAAGCACTCCTGAAGTGGAGCATCTTGGCCTCTTCGTCGAGTTCGAAGCTGACGTCGTCTTTGAATTTGAGCAAGCTGGTCACGAAGAGCGCTTCGACGGTCGATTCGGTCGACGACACGACGGTTCCACCGTTGCTCGACACGGCGTCTTCGATGGCCGAAATAACCGCCGCAGCCTCGCCTGTATAGCGCACGGCATCCATGTGCTGTTTGCCATTGGCTGGGTCGGCTTGGGTCGAGACACAGTTGGGGGAGGAGGGGCACGGCTTCAACGTCATACCTGCAACGTATCGGCGATTCGCAGCGTCGGGAAGGACTCGACGGCGTGGCGGGTTCGCATCGTATGGCTCAAGCCAATCAACATGTCAATGCGCGCGCCCGTGGGTTCGCCCCGAGATGGCGAACGTGTGCGCTCGTGTGTGCAGTAGCCCTCATCATCGCTGCGTGCGGGGCCGATACGACCGTTGACGCCACAACGTCAACCCCGCTGACCGGCGAGAACGACGGGGCGACACGGCCGCTGGCGATCACCGAACCCGCCAATACGCCCCAAGTCGACCGTTCGATCGCATCTGTTTCGCTCGAAGACATCGTGTTCGATACGTTCGACGGGGGATCGTTCACGTTGGCTGACGCTGATCCAAGCAACGTCGAACGCCTCTTCGACGCAATCGCCCCTATCGACGGCCCCGACTACGAAACAGTCGCCGAAGCCGATTGGTTGACCGGCGACGACGTAGTCCTTGGATACGAAGACCCGCAGGGAGGCGCCTGGGCCTTCCCGGTGAAGATCCTCAATAGCCATGAGATCGTCAACGACGAGCTCGGTGGTCAACCGGTACTCATTAGCTACTGTCCGCTGTGCGGCAGCGGTGTGGTCTATGACCGGGTCCTCGACGGCCGAGAGCTCAGCTTCTCGAACACGAGCGCGTTGCTCGACAACGACATGGTTATGGTCGATCGCGAGACCGGTTCGTATTGGTGGCAGGTTGCCGGATCGGCGGTGGTGGGCGAGCTCACCGAGTCTCGCCTAGTCGCGCTTGTGTCACAGACCACCACCCTCGAACGCTGGGTTTCGCAATTTCCTGACACGGTCGTGCTGGAACGTCCGACGAGCCGTTCATATGACAGCGACCCGTTCGCGAACTATGCAGCGGTGCTCGATGGGGGCCGCACGCCATTTCCGTTGCGCCAAGACACCCTCGCCGACGACCGTTTGGCCTCATCGACTCCGGTCGTGTTTGCCACGATAAATGGCGAAACACTTGCGTGGAACCCCGAGCCTGCCCGGGCGTTCTCCGATGTGGTCGGGGGAGTGGCGGTCGATGTCGTCACCGATGGCCTGGGCGCAATTGTGACCGCCGATGGCGAATCGGTCCCGACTCGGAGTTCGTTCTGGTTCGCAGCGATCACGGCATTTCCCGACATCGAACTGAGTTCGAACTAGTCCGCCGGGTCCGCACCGATCCACTCGACGTTGTGCATATGTGGCGCCCGTCCGAGCTAGCCCGCTTCGGCGAGCGATTTCAGGCTGGTCAGACCCTTTTCAAAGTCGGGGCCCACCATCTTGTCCATGCCTTTGCCAAAGACACCCATCACCTTGGTCATGAACGTCTGGGCACCGGTCATGCGCCAGGTGACGTTGGTGCCATCGCCGTTCGCCGTGACCAAGACTTCGGTGACGCTCTCGGACTTGAACGGCTTGAGGAACTTGAGGTCGATTGCGACACGCTGTTCGGGGTCGACGTCTTTGATGGTCATCTGGCCTTCACCAACCTTTCGGTTCCCGCTCCAGCGGTAGCTCGACCCTGGAGCACCGGGCTCACCTGAGTAGGTCTTCGACATGTTGGGATCCATGGCCGCCCACGGCGACCAGTGGTCCCATTCTTTGAGGTCGACGACGCGCCCCCAAACATCGGCCGGAGGGGCCGCGATTGTCGTGCTTCGTTCAACGACGTATGTATCGGCCATAACATTCTCCCAACGTGTTCGTGACAATCACGCTAGTCGAGTGGCTTGCAGCAACAAAAGTGTGTTGTGCAGCGAACTCGCGGAACCTGTGTGTCGGGTTGTCTTGCTTGCTTAGAGCGTGGTGAGTCGGGCCGTTGCGGGCGTTGCGGTATAGACGGCAAACTCGTCGTCGTCGACGTCGATTGGGCTCAGTGTTGCTTCGGCGACCGAGCCGAGTTCAGCGGCATTTGCCTCGTCGGTATCGATGTGCATTTCGAGTACGTACTTCTCGTGGACGCGAATCGTCACGTCGCCGAGCACGAGGTCTCGTTGGCCTCCAACAATGGCGACCGCCACCTCGTCGCCATCGGCCACGTCGAAAGCAGCAGCGTCATCTGGGTGCATGTGAATGTGGCGGTGCGCACAAATCAGCCCCTCCTGGAGGTGGACCGAACCCATTGGGCCCTTCAGCGTTACAGCGGCCGAGTTGCGAACATTGCCCGACATTCGCACCGGAGCGTCGATGCCGATGACGAATTCGTCGGTCCGTGATATCTCGACCTGATTTGCCTTGCGGAGCGGGCCGAGCACTCGGACGCCGTCGATCTCTTGGCGGGGACCAACGATCGTCACCTGTTCCTCGCAGGCGAATTGGCCCGGCTGAGAAAGGTCGTACTTCGGTGTTGGCGTGGCGTCTGCTCCGAAGAGTTCGGCGAAGGTCTCCTCGGTGAGATGGCAGTGGCGAGCGCTCACGGCGATTGGAATGGACTTGGGGGTTCGAGGCTCGGGCGTTTCACAGATTCGTCGGGTTTCGCGGGCGATCATCAGCTCTTCGTTGGTCTTGACGACGATTGCTTCGACTCGGGAGCGGCCGGTCGTGATCAGGGCGTGGTCCTTGTCGCTGCTGATGCTGGCGTCGTAGTTGCGGTCTTCGTCGAGCACACAACCCAAGAACTCGAGCCGCTGCAGGATGCGTCGCCGCATGCTGGCGCTGTTCTCGCCAATGCCGCCGGTAAACACGATGGCGTCGACGCCGCCCATGGCTGCGGCGTAGGCGCCGATGTATTTGCGGGCTCGGTGAACAAAGACGTTGATTGCGAGGCGAGCTCGGTCGTCGCCGTCCGATGCTGCTTGTTGGATTTCTCGGAGGTCGTTGCCCTGACCGGAAAGTCCGAGGAGGCCACTCTTGTTGTTGAGCAAATCGTCGAGTTGGTCGACGGTGAACTCGCCCGAACGTAAGAGCGAGAGCAAGACGCCCGCGTCGACATCGCCCGAGCGGGTGCCCATCACGAGACCTTCTAGGGGAGTGTTGCCCATGCTTGTTTCGGTCGAGCGACCGAATTCGACTGCGCATGCGCTGGCGCCGTTGCCGAGGTGCAGGGTAATGAGTCGGAGTTCGTTGAGGGGCCGCTCGAGGAATTCGGCGGCGATACCTGCTGCGTATTCGTGGGAGATTCCGTGGAATCCGAAGCGTCGAATGCCGTGGCGTTCGGCGACGTCTTGGTCGATGGCATATGTCGTGGCCCGGCGGGGCATCTTTGCATGGAAGGCGGTGTCGAACACCGCAACGTGGGGAACCGAGGTGAAGACGTCTTGCGCGGCCTCGATAGCTGCCTTGCTGAAGGGGTTGTGCATCGGCGCGTCAGGGATGTGTTCGGCTATTGCTTCCATGACGGCATCATTGACCCGCTGTGATTGGGTGATCGACGCACCGCCGTGGACTACGCGATGTCCAACGGCGTCGATCTGGTGTCCGCTGACGGTTTCAAAGATTGCGGCGACGGCGTCTTTGTGTGTTTCGCTGTGGCCGGTGCTGGCGCCGAGGCGTTCTCGTTTGCCTTCGGCAATGAGCGTTTCGTTGTCGTCGAAGAGCGCGAATTTGACGCTCGATGAACCGCAGTTGATGACCAGAACGTTCATGCAAAGACCCTAGGTGTGTCGCGCCGCCTCGTCTCTGACCCAATCGGCGATCGTGATGGGTGGTTGAGGTGTCAGCGCAAGGTTCGCAACAGCGGCCGTGCCAGAGCGCCAGCGCAAGCTTCAACAGCGTCCGTGCCAGAGTGCCAGCGTAAGGTTCAACAGCGTCCGTGCCAGAGTGCCAGCGCAAGCTTCAACAGCGTCCGTGCCAGAGTGCCAGAGTAAGGTTCAACAGCGTCCGTGCCCGAGTGCCAGCGTAAAAATAGGTAAGCGCCGTGCGGGTGGCGGGATACCTGCACGACGCTTACAAGTATCAAGACGGCTCGAAACCCAAAAAGTCGCGGCGTTCGTCGAAAGAAGGTCTCATTTCGACCAAATCAGGTCGAACCCACCCCAACCAGGATTTGTGAAGGATTTCGTACCCATACGGTTCGAAATCCTTCACAAAAACTAGGTGAGGGCATGGGTCTTGATTCGGTTCGGCTACGCGGGGGAACGGCGGATGGTGGCGTCGACTTCGACTAGCTGGTTTGGGTAAGCCAGCGAATTCACGCCGAGGAGCGTTGCTGGTGGGACATCATTGGCGAACCACGCTGTGACGCCCTCCCAGGCTGTTGAGAGATTCTCGTGCTCGCCGACGACGTAGATGACGACACGTCTGATCTCGGAAATGTCGAACGCGTGCGCGTCGAGTAGATGCTTGAGATTGTCGAGGCTTGCAACAGCTTGGGCTGCGGGATCGCCGATGGCGACAACATTGCCTGAACTGTCGAGCGGGACTTGTCCCGCAACGAACAGTTCGTCGCCCACGACATCGGCGTAGCGGTAGCCCGGAGTTGGGGCCAACGCATCACGTGTTTCATCATCACTCATGGTGTCGATGATAATCGCCCTTTTACGGCAAAAATGGGTAAGCGCTGAGCAGGTGGCGGGATACCTGCGCAGCGCTTACAAAGACATCTACGGCTTTCGTCGTCGAAACTGTAGGCGTTCGGCGAATGCGGGGCGTAATACGACCAAATTTGATCGAGGCCGCCGCTCAGAGCCGATTGGGCGCAGGGTAAATGGCATCGATTTCGCTGCACAGAGCACAGAGTATGAAATGGCGTCCCGGGGCTCACGCTGGCGGGCAATTCCCTAATAGAACGCCGGAAATATACGTTATGTAAAGT
>CALKGG010000034.1 GCA_938084885.1 uncultured Acidimicrobiales bacterium | reverse complement strand
AGTGGACGACGGTCGGTCGTGGACGAGCCCGTTGGGGCGCTGCTCGATGCGGGTCCGTCTGGCGTGGTGCGCGATGGCCGAGGCTGCGGCGGGGAAGATTCGACCGGAGGCGGAGCCGGAGATTCGGCGGGAGCCGGAGATTCGGCGGGAGCCGAAGAAACTGTTTGGGCGTGGCCAATATCTGGAGGCGTTGGAGGGAGGTCGGACCGAACCACGAGGCTCTGCCAGTCGACGGACGCACCAGAGCCACCGTGACCAATATTCTCCGAACGAAGCGCCGGCGGCAGTGGCGGCAACACCGGCCGCGCAATGGTTGCGCTCGCGCCTGTACTTCGTTCTGAACCTTCCATACGACTCCTTCGGTAATCCCGACACTCGACCCATGGGGTTTACGACCCATTCGGTCATCTGGCAGCATGCATCAATGCCAGGACGCATCACCCCAAAGCCGGGCGCACACCGCCACGGCGACGACACAACCGAGTTCGCACTCGCGGCCGGATCGAACCACCACATGACGTTAGGTCCAGGAGCCAAGGCGCTCGCCGAATACGCGGCGGCTGGACTACCAACCCCCAACCTCGACGCGATTCGCACGTATCGTCAGCACCGAGTGAAGGGCCAACTCGACAACTTCGGCTACGACGGTGTGCTCGTAATGGACCCGATGAACATCCGCTACATCACCGACACCACCAACATGCAGCTGTGGGTCATGCACAACGCTGCGCGCTACGCCTTCATGTCGGCCGACGGATACGTCATCTTGTGGGACTACGAAAATTGCCAGTTTCTCGCAGGCCATCACGACGACGTAGACGAGGTTCGCCCGGCGACTGGTTCAACGTATTTCCTCGCCGGAGATCGCTTCGCCGAGATCTCTCAGCGATGGGCCGACGAGATTGCCGAGGTGGTCGCCGAGCATTGCGGACCCAACGCCCGCATCGCCGTCGACCAAGTGAACTATCTCGAAGGCACGATGCTCGCTGGGCACGGGATCACAATCGAACGCGGCCAGCAGGTAATGGAACATGCCCGTCTCATCAAGTCCGCAGATGAGCTCGATGCCATGCGTTGCGCCGGCGTGGGCTGCACCGCGGCCATGGCCGACATGGCCTCGACTGTCGAGCCAGGCATGACCGAGACCGAGGTCTGGGCCATGCTTCACGCTGGCAACATCAGCCGCGGCGGCGAGTGGATCGAGACGCAGATCCTCTCGTCGGGACCCCGAACAAACCCGTGGTTTCAAGAAGCGTCGTCACGGGTCATCGAGAACGGCGACATGTTGTCCTATGACACCGACCTGGTCGGCGCCTACGGCATGTGCATTGACATCAGCCGAAGCTGGGTCATTGGCGACGCCGCACCGACCCCACACCAGCTGGAGGTCTACAACATGGCCCGCTATCAAATCGAACACAACATGGAGCTCCTCAAACCAGGGGTCACGGTCGAAGAACTCACGTTCAAAAGCTGGACGCCGCCCGTCGAAGACTTCCGCCACTACTCATGTCTGTTCCACGGCGTAGGCCAGTGCGACGAATACCCCGAGGTCTACTTCCCGGCAGCGTGGGACGACTGGGGCATCGACCAGGTGATGGAACCAGGCATGGTCCTCAGTGTGGAAGCCTTTGTTGGTAGCCGTGCTGGCGGCGAGGGAGTGAAGCTCGAAGAACAAGTGGTGATCACCGAGGACGGTTGCGAACTCGTTGCCCACTTCCCTCTCGAACTCTGAGGAGACGCGAAAGACCCGGGCCACTGGCCCGGGTCCTTTCGTGCATATCAGATGCAGTGCTGGCTACTCCTCTGGAGCTGCCTCTTCTGCTGCGTCCGCGCTATCGCCCATTCCTGGGATCTTGCTGGTCGCTTCGTCGATCTTCTCGCTGATTCCTTCTCCGCCTGGGACCTTCTCGGCCATTTCCTTTGCCTTGTCGGCAAGACCAGCGGCTTGTTCTTTCATTTCATTTGCCTTGTCCATCAATCCCATAGTGGAACCTCTCTTCGTAGCGGCCGCCGTGAATCGAACGGCCAGTCGTGTATGAGACGAAACGTAGCCGGTTTTTGTCGCGTCCGTGGACTCAGAGATTTGTCAGAGCGAAGAATCACCAAATTTTGTTGCGAGAACGACCGAGCGCATTCGTTAGGCGCAGGCGACCGTGGTGGCCGTGCCGTTCGAACGGAACCGAATGCCGTAGCTACCGCCTTCATCGGGCGCGCTGTACGACGTTGTTCCCGCATCGACCGTGGCGACCCACCGGTTGTCTCGGCGCACCTGATACGACTGCGCTCCAACATCGTTCCATTGGAGGCTGACAGTTCCGCCGGCACGTGTGATGGTGCATGCGAGCTGAGCGGCCGCAACCGTCACCGGCGCACAGTCTGTATCTACTCGTTCTCCACCGAGGAATCCGCGGACGCTGTAGGTGTAGGTTCCAACGCCCGGGTCGTCGGTGTAGCTCACAACGTTCGATACCGTCGCGACCCAACCGCCGTCACGGCGTACCGTTACTCGACCCCATGGCTCATCGTTCCATGAAATCTGCACATTGTCGCCCGTGCGAGTTGCCGTGCAGGTGATATCGGGAACAACAGGAGCGACGGGAGCAGGAATATCGATCGTGCCGCAGCCATCGGTTTGCGCAATGCCGTTGCGGTTGAAGCGAAGCTCGTAGCTGTTCGTCGTTCCGGCCGCCGACCTATCGTCGACCAGTGACGTTCCGGCTGTTGCGCCAAGGAACGTGCCGTTCGCCGCTACTCGCCACTCTTGGACGTCGCCAATATCTGTCCAGCTCACCACAGGACGATTTTGTGCATTGAGATTGACTCGACAGCGGGGATTTCCAACGTTCGGGTTCTCGTCAAAGAACGCTGCCCGGCCGGTGTTGATGTCGTTGACGCGGCCGTTGTCTTGTCCAAGCAGTAGCCCTCGATCGGTGACGGTGAGTGCAAGCACACCCTTGGCCGCGTCCGAACCCGGGTCCCACGTTGGGATGCCAAAGCCGGTGTTTGGGTCGAGCGCACCCAGCTGGCGTGAGCGGAATACGAAACCAGGGTCGAGAAGATCTTGGCGGAACTCAACCGCTCCATCGACGAGCCCATCAGCGTCGGCGATGTACCACTGTCTGAACTGTCTCGTGACCTCGACACCATTCGGGCCGTTATCGCCGGGGAACGCGCTCGGAGCGGTCGGTGACACGAGGTAGCGGAAGTGTCCACCCACATAGATTGCGTCGTCGGCAATACCGACCGAGAACACCGAATCGAACGCTCGGGAAACCCACGTTGGACGCGTGCCCTCGTTGGTGATTTCGAAGCGAGTGATCGTGTCGCATTGGAAGCCAGTGTCGCCACCTTGACTCGTCAAGACAAAGAACCGTCCATCCGGACTGACTTCCATGTCGCGGATCTGCACACCACGACCATTGCACTGGTTTGCATTGAAGAACTCTTGCACGGGGTCGGCTGGGTCGGGGTAGAGCGCGTGGAAGGTCGAAAGCCACGCAGAATCTGATGGTCCGAGCGCGAGGATCGCCACACCACCGGCTTCGACGCTCCTGCCATTGTTGACATTGACCATTCTGGCACCACGGTGCGCAACGACCAATCGATTGCCAGCTGGGTTTACCGCCACCCGAGTGACACCGCCAATACGCTCGCCGGTGAGAGGGTCCTCGTTGCCAATATTCTCTTGGCTCTCGAAACGGAAGGTTGTGTCGTATGCGCCAGTTATTGCGTCAAAGCGAGATAGCCCAGCGACTGACTGAAGAATTGGCGGGCGACCGGGAGCGGTGTCGATCACGTTGAGGAAATTGCCGCCAACATAAAGAAGGCCGCGACTGAGTTCAATGGTCAAGACTTTGGCATCGACCCCGGCTTGGGCGAAGTTGCGATCGAGCCGTCCGTCGGTGACGTTGAGTCGGGCCAGTCGGTTGCGGGTTCGAACCCGGCCGTCGGTGCCGTCGTCGATTGCGGTGAAACGTCCGCCGATGTACACGCTTCGCCCGTCGTCTGCTGCTTCGAGGTCTCGAATCTCAGCGATCCTCGCACCTCCGATAATGGTTGGGCGGAAGGTGTCGATAAACCGGCCCGAGTCTTCGTCATAGGCAAAGATCGCAGCCTGATCGATCACCGGGCCATTGAGCGAGGTTCGTACCTGAGTAAAGTTGCCAGCAACAACGATGGTGTTTCCGACCTTCTCGACATCCCAAACCTCACCATCGAGCGCAATAGGAAGATCGCGGCGCGGCGTCTCGGGAACAATGGCTTGTGCAATCGAGATCGGCAGGATGATGCCAAACGCGAAGATGATAACAACTGCGAGATATGGCCGAGATTGAACATGGCGAATGAACCGGGAGGTCATAGGTTTCCTATGTATCGTGAGTGTTGTCGTGCGTGCATGCGTGAGGGTCTACCTCACTACGTCGCTTGAGTATGACAAATTGTCGCGTAAAGTAGTAATTGTTCGTGAAAACATCGGTCACACGACCAAACGTGACCATCCCGCCACATGAATCCTGAACCTGACTTGGGCCTGATCTGTGGTTTCGGTCGATCCACCACCAAGGTTGAGGCAAATCCCTCGATGTGGGCAAACGAGCATGGGAAGATTCGAAAATGGAGAGCGACGCCAAGAAATGGGATGAACGTTATTCAACCAGAAACGCCCCCCAACAGGTTCAACCACCCGAGGTCGTCAGCACATACCTCGGCGAGCTTGCGAGACATTCCCGCACACTCGATGTCGCCAGCGGATGGGGCGACGCCGGCCTCTTCCTTGCCCAACGCGGGGCACTGGCAACGTTCGCCGACATTTCGTCGGTGGCATTGACCGCCGTTACAACACGAGCCCGCACCCTCGGCGTCGAGGCCGCAACCATCACAATCGACCTGGCAACACACCCCGTCCCCGAAGGACCATGGGACGCCATCACGTGCGTTCACTACCTCGATCGCGAGCTTCTCCCCCGCCTCGGCAACGCCCTATCACCGGGTGGCCGGCTCGTCTGCGCGATTGCAACGATCGCCAACCTCGAACGCCACGACCGCCCGTCGGCTCGATTCCTCCTCGAAACGGGCGAACTTTTGACCCTTGTCCCCGAACTCACGGTCGAACATTCGAGCGAAGCATGGCGGGCAAACAACGTCCACGAAGCCTGGCTGGTCGCAACGCGAACCTGAGCACAACCAGCTACGCCAAGAACGACCCGAGCATTGCGCGGAACTTCGCTTGGGTTTCTGCGAGCTCGGCTTGCGGGTCACTTTGGGCAACCACACCTCCTCCGGCTGCGATTCGCGCGGTCGCGCCATCGACTTGGGCGGTTCGCACCGAGACGGCGAACTGGCCGTTACCGTCACCATCGAACCAGCCTGATGGCCCGCCATATCGCATGCGGTCGAACCCTTCGATCTCGCTGATCAACGCGAGCGCATCGCCTTGGGGCCGTCCGCCCAAAGCCGGAGTTGGATGCAGTGCCCGAACCAACTCAAGCACCGATGCTGGCGGTTCAGACAAGACGCCCTCGACCAACGTCCCGAGGTGATGGACGTTTTCGAGTGTCACCACCGACGGTTCAGGCTCTGCGTCGACATAAGACGAAAAGGCGAGGAGTTCGGCGAGCAACCATTCGATCGTTATTCGATGCTCGACCCGGTCCTTTGACGATGCCAACAGCTCAGCGACAGCTGCCGCATCACGCTCGGCGTCGTCGAGGCGCGTCGCTGTACCGGCGAGCGGATGGGCGCGAACCGTCCGATCTCGCCGACTAACCAACAGTTCGGGCGATGCCCCAAGAAACCCGTCGATCGAGAACAGCAGGGCCGCTGGAAAACGATGTGCAAGGCGGTCGACGATTCGGGCGGGTTCGAAGTCGCTCGACGCAGTCAGTGTCAACAACCGTGCCAGAACGACCTTCTCAAGCTCGCTGCTGGAGATGATGTCTCGAGCCACCGCAACCACGTCGTCGCGCCAGGAGTCGGCCGTGCGATCGAGCTCGAGCGTCACGGTAGACGGGGCGTTGCCAAGAGGAGTGGCGAGCACACGATCGACCGCTTCGAGGACATGGCCAATGGCCACGTCCGCAAGCGAATTTGGCGCATCATCTGAAAGAACCGTGACAAAACGAACCCCCGCTGATTCGCCGAGCACGATGGAAGGGACGACGGCAAAGCCGGGTGCATCTCTGTCGAACTGCAGCGCTGCGAAACCAACAGGACCAGTCCCAGGCAGCTGGAGGTCGTCCCGGCCGCGCATCTTGGCGAGCTGGTCTTGTGCGGTGCGGACCGAGCCCGTCAGGTCGACGTCGACGTGTTGGGTTGTACCACACCCGGCGAGAACAACGTCGGGCGATCTCCACAGCAACCCGGAGCGGGCACCGAGTCTGACGATGTCGACCGAAGCGAGGGGATCAGATGGACCGAGACGAGTCGTACATGCGAACACCTCTCAGAGCGTAGATGGCGGCAGACTGATCGTGTGAAGCACAGCAGCGAGCTCTTCATCGACGCTTCGGCCGACGCCGTCGTTGCAATCCTCTCAGATTTGTCGACCTATCCGTCGTGGAACGATCTCGTCGGCGCTGCAGAGGCTATTGACGAGGCTGCAAATGATCCGGGCCCAGCGTGGCGAACCACCCTCACGGCAAAGGTCGGACCCTTTGCCCGTTCGAAACAGCTTCGCTTTGTTCGTGACACGCTGGAAACCACGGGTGACACGACCACGATTCGGTTCTCCCGACGCGAACTCGATGGACGCACGCATGCGGCGTGGACCATGCACTGCACCGTGACTGGACGCCTCGATCGCACCGTTGTGGTGTTGACGTTGTCCTATGACGGCGGGTTGTGGGTTCCGGCGCTCGGTGGAGTCCTCGACGGGGCCATCGACCGAGCCACACGTCGCCTGCCCGACTACGTTCAAGGACAGCTATGAGCGCCAATTTCGACCAAGCCATTGCAGTAACGACGACGAATACCCTTGCGCAGGACACTGTCTCGTGGTCGGGATTTATGACGACGGACTGGTCGATTGGACGAGTACCAAATGGCGGCTACTCCGGAGCGCTCAACCTTAACGCGCTGCTACAGCACACGAACATGGCGGTCGCCCGATCGATGACCAGCCACTACTATCGGCCAACAATCCACGACGCTCCATGCACGATCACCACCGAGATCCGCCGTCGCGGCCGGACGATGACCCACGCCGACGCCACGCTCGTCCAGGACGGCAAGGTACGGGTGCGCACGGTGGCCGTCCTTGGCGACTACCCCGAAGACGACATTCTGAACGCCGCTGCTCCGCTCGACATTTCACCGCCCGCAGAGTGTGTGCTTCGCGACCCCGGTCTCCAAGGCTTTCACATGAGCTTGATGGACTCGCTCGAGGTTCGGGTCGACCCCGCTGTCGAACAGCGCATTGGCAACCCCGATGCCGATGCTCGTATCGACGGTTGGGCGCGCTTTGTTTCCCCGAGACCAAACGATGTGCTCGCGCTTGGTTTGTTCGCCGATGCGTTCCCGCCGGCGGTGTTGATCCCGCGGCCCGACAGCGGCTGGATTCCAACGATCGAGCTCACCACCCATGTTCGGGCACAAGCGGTCGACGGCTGGATTCGAGCAGAGGTCACGACGGCCAATATCCGTGGCGGCAACCTCATCGAAGACGTGCGACTGTGGGACGAGACCAACACGCTCGTGGCACAATCCCGCCAGCTCGCCATGATCCTGCACTAACGAATCGTGCCCTTCGGGGTCAGACCCCGACGAACACTTTTAACGAATCGTGCCCTTCGGGGTCTGACCCCGAGGAACACTTTTAGAAGGTCACGCTGGCGGCCCAGCCGAGCCAAACAAACAATATGATCACGCCAATCGCGAACTGGGACAGCGCTGCGAGACCCATCCCAACGAGCACACCCTTGGTCGATACCCACGCCTGACCCCAATCGTTCTTGTCGCCATACTCGGCCAGAGCAATGCCAGCGACCGCCCCGATGATCACCCCAACGACCGGGATGACAAAGAACCCAATAATGGCGCCGAATACGGCCGCCAGCTGCGATTTGGTCGAGGCCCCCGCAGCATCGGCTGCCTTCTTTGGAAGAAGAACACCGAGCACAACCGAAGTCGCAGCCAAAACCGTCACGGCGACGATCGCCGCAATGCCGATCGCGTCGAAGTCAGCAACGAACCCATAACCAATCACTGCACCCCACATCAGCAGGATGCCGGGAACCACCGGAATGATCGTGCCAGCCAGACCAGTAAACAAGATCACCAGAAAGACCAATGACAGAACCGGTTCGACCATAGGTATTGACTAGTGGCCAGGATTGGCGAAGTGGTCGATAGGGCCACGGCCTTCGCCCAGCCGCCATGTCACCGACGATTCGAGGCCCGCCAAAACAAAGGACGCTGCAGACCGAATCGACGGCTCGATTTGCATCCCCGAAGCAAGCAACGACGTGATCGCTGCCGACAAACTGCAGCCGGTTCCAAGGACATTGTTGGTATCGACCCTCGCATGTTCCATCGGGTAGATCTCCCCGTTTGTGGCCACAACGTCGACCGCCCACCGGTCTTCCAACAAACCAGTGATGACCACCGCTGCTGGACCGAGCTCGATCAGTGCCGCTGCCGCTGCTGACGCACTGTCGCGATCGACGATGTCAATCCCTGACAACAGCGCTGCCTCCGCAACATTGGGGGTGATGACCGTCGCGACCGGAATGAGACGTTCCAGATACAACACCACCATCTCCTCGGAGAGCATCGGCGAACCAGCCGAGTTCACTAGCACGGGATCAACGACCAACGGTCCAAGCGAATCGACCCGATCGCTCACGGCCTCGACCGCTTCGCTCGAAAAAAGCAGACCCGTCTTGGTTGCAGCGACGCGGAAGTCTCGGGTCACCGCATCGATCTGCTCGCCGACAAATTTGCCAGGCAACTGATGAACCGACCGAATGCCGGTGGTGTTCTGTGCGGTTGCGACCGTCAAGGCAAACACACCGTGCACGCCATGTCGCGCGAACGTTTTTAGATCAGCAGCGAGTCCGGCACTCCCGCCGGTATCACTACCAGCAATCGTGAGAGCGACAGGCGGAGTCGGTGACATGAGGGGGATGCGGTCAGGCCGCAGCCGCGGTCTTTGCACGTTTTGGCCAGAGCAAACCAGCCAAGATCAGCACGATTCCCGACACGGCGATGAGCACGATCCAGTTCGGTCCCCCGCCACCAGCAAATGACAACGGGATCAGCCGATTGTCCGATGCGGCGTCGAAGATGAAGAACCACTCGGCGGTTTGTAGATCGCCGTCGGGGGCAAGTTCGGTGTGCGTCACGACGTATCGCCCTTCCTCGGTGAGCTCGGGAAAGGTGGTGGTGGCGATGCGGTCGTCAGTCGTCAAACGAGTGATGTCGACCGCAACAGCATCACCGTTTGGATCTTCCAGCGTGATGTTGCTCGATAACACTGGCGCCCAGAACGAAATGTCGATCTGGTCGACGGATCCGCCGACGGGCTGTCCAGCGATAGGAGCACGCTCGAAGACCTCGGTATGCGCTCCCAGCGGAGAGATGAAGACCACGCTAACAACGATGGCCAAAACCGTGGCGAGGCGTCCAAATCGTGGTCGTCGAAGCGGTGCGCTGGCCATCTGGCGATTGTATCGCCGTGTCGACGGCTCGTGAGTTCGTCCCGTCAACTCGTGAACGGGTTCTTACTCTCGTTCAAAGACCCCGAAATGCACGTCGATGCCCGCATACTCCGGGTGACCGGGAAGGTAGGGGCGAGGTTCGGTGACCTCGACGATTCTCCACAGACCTTCCGCTTGGAGGTCATCGAAGATCGCCGCGGTGTTTCGCTGGGCGAACAGGTCGGTGCGCTCGGACACCACGATCGTCCCCGATGGCTCGACCACACGGCAGAACTCTCGCAGTAGAGCGTCGACGTCAGAGACATAGGTCAGCACGCCGATCGACAAGAGTGCCGAGAAGCTGCTTTCTGCCAGGTTGGTTGGCAGGTTGTTGAAGTCGACCTCGGCGAGCGCTCGGTAGCTGTATGTCTCGGCTGCCCGATCCAACGACTCCGGAGACAAGTCGACGCCGACCACATCGTGATAGCCGCGAGAGCGAAGGGCTCGACCAACGAGGCCTGTGCCGCATCCAGCGTCGAGAATTTGCGCCTCGGGTTTGACTCGAGAGGCAATCAGTTCGACCGCCGCAGCGGGGGCGTTGTAGCCCCACGAGGTGACGTCTCGTTCGTACGATTCGGTCCAGCCGTCGTAGTAGGAGCGGACGCCAGCCGAATCGCCGAGCGACTGGCCGATCAATCCCTGTTCATGTGAGCCAGCATCTTTTGGCATTAGTAGCCGCCTCCAGCGCCGGCATCCTCCACCTCGCCTCCGCGGCCAAGAGAAAGCGTGTCGACGAGCGTCAACCGCATGGCGGCAAGATCGGTGTGCATGGTCACCATGGTGTAGCCCCGGGCAATCCGATCGGCGGTGGTTTCGGGCGTTGCGTGAATCCCGGCTACCACACCATGGGCTGCGCACCGTTCGGCGATGTGGTCGAGGGCGTCGAAGAATGACGGATCGGTGGTGCCGCGACCGAGGCCCATCGAGACGCCGAGGTCCATCGGGCCAACGTAGATGCCCTGCACGCCATCGGTCGTGAGGATCGCGTCGATGTTCTCGACTGCTTCCACGGTCTCGATCATGGGGATGATGAGCACATGGTCGTTTGCGACATCGGCGTAGTCGGGCCCTTCGAGGGGCTGGGCGCGAATAGGTCCGGAGCTTCGCGAGCCTCGTGGGGCATACATGCCGCGTTGCATTGCGGCCTCACACTCGCCGCCGGTGTTGACCATCGGCACGATGACGGCCATTGCTCCGGCATCGAGAACCTTGCCAATGATGCCTGGTTCGTTCCAGGGCACTCGCACGGTCGCCGTGACGTTCGACATGCTGAGCCCTTGGAGCATGGGCACCATGTCTGAGTAGTCGATCAGCCCGTGCTGCATGTCGATGCAGGCGTAGTCGAATCCGACGTTGCCGACCACTTCGGAGGTGACAGAGGAAGGGATGCTCAGCCAACACCCGAGGGCTGGTGTCGAGTTGGCAAAGGCATCACGGAGTGGGTTTGGTCGCATACAGGAAACCTAGACGCGCACGCACATCTCTGACATGCTGACGGGACGTTTGGACGATCGTTCAGCAGATCGTTGCTCCGGGAGTACTCATGTCCTACACACTGTCCACCAACAGCGATACTCGACGGCTGACGTTTGCTGGCAGCGGCCACTCAATCGACTTGCATCCAATCTGGTTGAGAGAGCGAACAACCGAAGATGGAACGGTCGACCCCGGGAGTTTGCAACGCTTGTATGACCCGGCCGAACTCGACTCGAAGTTGCGCGCTTCTCACATCACGCCGACAGAGGGACGCAGCACGATCACCTGGACCGACGGTCACGTGCAGACCGTTAGCCACTGTGCCCTCGCCCAAGAGCTCGGATGGGAAGAAGATGCGCTCGCGCTGCCGGCGGCAGTTGGTTGGGCGAGAGAACCCACGCCGTTTCCGCGCCATGTATGGCCCGAGGAAGGCAACGACGCGGCTCTAGCCGCTGCGCTGGATGCCTTTTGGACTCATGGCTTTGTCGTGTTCTCTGACACACCGACCGAACCTGGGGCACTACAACAGATCGCTGGCCGGTTTGGGCCGCTGCGCCAGACCAACTTTGGGTTGCTTTTCGATGTGTTCACCAAGCCCAATCCCGTCGACCTTGCGTACACACCAATGGAGCTCAAAGCACACACCGACAATCCGTATCGCCACCCGGTCCCGAGCATCCAATTCTTGCACTGCTTGGTCAACGATGCCACCGGTGGCGAATCGACCCTTGTCGACGGTCTCGCCGCCTTCGACGACTACGCATCGATCGATCCTGAAGGCCATCAGGCCCTCACGAACACGATGGTCACGTACCGCTATCAGTACGGGGATGAACGTCTCGAGGATCGTTCCCCCATTCTTGAAACGAACAAGAACGGTCAGTTCATTGGCATCCGCAATAGCGACCGGCTCGATTTCGTCGATGCTGTCGACCCCGACGTTCTCGACGTGTTCTACCGTGCCCGCCACGGCTTGCGTAGTTTGCTGAACAATCCGGCGCGGCGGGCAACGTTCTTGCTGTCGCCGGGCGATGTGATGATGATGAACAACCGGCGGCTGCTCCACGGACGCAACAGCTTTCAAATCACCACCGGTGAACGTCATCTTCAGGGCTGCTACATCGAGCTTGACGGCCCCGCCATGCTTCGCAAACGCCTCGCATTACTGGCTAAGCCCTGAAGTAACCCCAGCTTGGGCGACGGGACAACTGCGCTCCGCTCAAACCCTCTCCCTGAACCCCTCTCCCTGAACGCGTGATTCCGCCCGCTGAGCCGGAGGTTTGTTTCGCGGATGTTTCGTGTGTTTCGTGACTGTTTCGTGTGAGTGAACGGAACCCGTCCGCTGTTTTCGAGTTCGGGGCGTTCGGCCATGGTGTTCACAGGTGCCACAGCGTCGTGGTGCCGCCCAACGATGAAGGGTCTGACGGACAGCCCCGGAACCATGCCTTGGGAGGGCACATGAAACGCAAGCTATTGGGTGGCGCTGCAGTCGCAACCGCACTTCTTACTATCACTGAGCCGTTAGCGGCTCAGACGTCAACGGCCGATCTTGAGCGTGGTGGTGAGAACCTCGATCTGCTCAACATGATCGTGCTCGACAACATCTTCATCTTCGTCTGTGCAGTCCTTGTGCTGTTCATGCAAGCGGGCTTCGCAATGGTTGAAGCGGGCTTCACCGAAGCCAAGAACGCCGCAAACATCATGATGAAGAACCTTATGGATGTGGCCGCAGGCATGCTGCTGTTCGGCCTCATTGGGTGGAACATTGCCTACAGCGGCGCTGACTTCTTCGGCTTCGCCGATGGCGCTCTTGGCATCTTTGGAGTCAACGGACTCACCGATCTCAACGTCGCAGACGTCGACGGTTACCCGCTGGCCGTGCCTGTCGATTTCTTGTTCCAGGCAGCGTTTGCCGCAACCGCAGCAACGATCGTGTCGGGTGCAGTTGCGGGACGCACCCAGTTCAAGGGCTACCTGCTTTACACCATGGCGCTGACCGCGCTGATCTACCCGATCGTTGTCAACTGGCAGTGGGGCGGCGGCTGGCTCTCACAGCTCGGCTTCGTCGACTTCGCAGGTGCTGGTCTTGTACATATGACCGGCGGCTTCGCAGCACTCATGGGCGCCTTGTTCCTCGGCCCACGTATTGGCAAGTTCGCAGCCGACGGCAAGCCACGCACGATCAACGGTCACAGCATTCCGCTCGCGATGCTTGGTGTATTTATCCTCTTTGTTGGCTGGTTCGGCTTCAACCCTGGTTCACAGCTTCAGGCTGACCTCGCTGTGCCGTACATTGCGGTCATGACCGCCTTCGCCGCTGCCTCTGGCGCAACCGGCGCCATGGTCACCTCATGGGTTGTCGGTGGAAAGCCAGACGTTGGGATGGCCGGCAACGGCATGCTCGCTGGCCTTGTGGCCATCTGCTCGGGCATTGGCAACTTCACCTCGATCGGTACCCTCGTGACCGGCGCAATCGCTGGCATCATCGTGGTCTTGTCGATCAACATGGTTGAAAAGGCCAAGATCGACGATCCGGTCGGCGCCTTCTCGGTACACGGTGTTTGCGGCTTCTGGGGACTTCTTGCAACGGGCTTGTTTGCTACGGCGAACTCGCCAGTGGGCGGCGGCGCAGACGCTCCGCTTGGTTTGTTCTCTGGTGGTGGCGTTGAGCTCCTCGTCGATCAGGCAATCGGTGGTGTCGCCATTGCGGTGTTTGTCACCGTGGCTTCGGGTCTGCTCTTTGGGGCGATCAAGGGTGCTGGCCTTCTCCGGGTGAGCGAAGAGGAAGAGCTTGCGGGCCTCGACCTTTCCGAGCACGGTGCACCTGGCTATGACCTCGGCTTTGTCGATAGTGCCGCCACTCGCACTGAGGTACTCAGCTAGTCACTGAGGTACTCAGCTAGTCAC
>CALKGG010000033.1 GCA_938084885.1 uncultured Acidimicrobiales bacterium | reverse complement strand
GGTAGAGCGCCCGGTTCTTCCGCGCCACGCTCGATTCTGTACTTGTAACTCGTAACCTTGGTGGCCGTTGCGTCGGCAACACGTCTGCCAGTCGGCACCACAGCGGTGCCAACGTCGCGCGTACCGCTAGTGGTCGAGTTTCCCGACCGTGCGCCAGACGTCGATGATCCGGGCCCCTGCGCCTTTGGCGTTACGGGGCCTCGAGTGGATTGGTTGGCTTGTGTTCGACGTGACGACGATTCACTGTGCAGCTGCGATACCCCGCCATGTCCGGGCGCTGGGGGAAGCGCGAGCGTCGACCAATTGCGTGGATGCTGGCTTTTGGGATACCAGCGGCCGTTTGAGGCAAGCCAATCCCCTGGCTGGCGCTCATTCCATGTGACACCGGTCATGACCTGAGGATACAGCAGTGAGCGCACTCCAGACAGAGCGCCAAGAACTACTCGGCGATGGGCATGAGTCGAACGACGCCACAACGAAGGTCGAAACCGCGAAGGTCGAGAAACTCTTGATGGACACCAATCCAACAATCCAACCGTGGTCGGCTTCTATAGCGCGATGCCCGCCGTCTTCGTTTCGAGGTATTCGGACAAACCCTCTCGGGCGCCCTCGCGACCTAGACCCGAGTCCTTCATGCCACCGAATGGCACCGACGCCGATGTTGGGTTGACATCGTTGACCCCAATAATGCCGAAGCGCAGCGCCTCGACCGTCTTGAGCGCAGTGGACAGGTCCAGCGTGTAGACGTAGGCGGCGAGGCCGTAGTTGGTGTCGTTGGCCATGTCGATGACCTCGTCGGGATCGTCGTAGGCAATGATCGGAGCGACCGGGCCGAAGGTCTCCTCACGGTAAATGATCATGTCGTTGGTGACACCCGACAGCACGGTCGGCGCGAAGAAGTGGCCGTTTGCGTGGTCGCCCTCGGTGAGTCTCGTGCCTCCAACGACGGCCTCGGCGCCCTTGGCAACGGCGTCGTCAACTTGGGCTTCGACCTTTGCGACCGCCGCGTCGTTCACCAGTGGACCGCACCCGACCCCCTCGACCGAACCGTCGCCGGTCGTGATTCGCCCGACGCGGGTCGCCATTGTCTCGGTGAACGCATCGACCAGGTTCGACGGGACATAGAGCCGGTTCGGGCTAATGCATGCCTGTCCGGCGTTGAGATACTTCAGCGCTGCTGCACCTTTGGCGGCATGAACCGGATCGGCGTCGGGCATCACGATAAACGGTGCATGGCCACCAAGCTCGACCGACACCCGCTTGAGCGATGCGCCAGCAGCTCCCGCGAGCACTCGCCCAACAGCTGTCGAACCCGTGAACGTTAGTTTTGCGACCCGTGGGTCCGACGTGAAGACCTCGCCGATGGGCGCTGGATTCGATGCGGTGACCATGTTGATCACCCCGCTGGGTACGCCCGCATCGTGAAAGACTTCGAAGATCGCCTTTGCGTTGAGCGGTGTTGCTTCGGCGGGCTTCAACACGATCGTGCACCCTGCAGCGAGTGCTGGCGCCATCTTCCGGGTGAGCATCGACATTGGGTAGTTCCAAGGAGTGACCGCGGCGACCACGCCGACCGGGGCCTGCACCGAGAGGAACCGTTGGTTTGCTCGCGCCGACGGTATCCACTCACCGGTCAGCCGACGTGCTTCTTCGGCGAACCAGCGGATGAAGTCGGCCCCATAGTTGACCTCGGCGGCGGAGGCTCGCAAGGGCTTGCCTTGTTCTGCGGTCATCAAGGCGGCGAGTTCGGATGCACGCTCCCCCATCAGGCGCCACGCGGTCATCAAGATGTCGGCGCGCGCATAGGCGGTCGTCCTCGACCACTCACCAAACGCGTCGTGGGCCGCTGCGATTGCAGCCTCAGCGTCGCGGGCATCCCCGTCGGGCACCCTCCCGAGTGTCTCGCCGGTTGCGGGGTTAGATACTTCGAACGTGTCGCCGGAGATGGCGTCGACAAACTCACCGTTGATGAACATGACCACAGACTAGGCTCGCCCAATGCACGGATCCGACCCCGCCGTTGACCGACTTGGAATCGAGTGCCAGCGTCGTGGCGATGGGACATGGGCCGCATCGATGACCGTTTCCGAAGGCGACGTCAATAGTCACGGAGTGTGCCACGGTGGCATCGTCTTTCTTCTCGCCGATGCAGTGTTTGACCGGGTCACCAATTCTGATCTCAGTGACGATCGAGTCGCGTTCGCTTCGAACGCCACGATCGAATTTGTTCGCGCCGGACGTATTGGCGATGCGCTCACCGCCGTTGGGTCGGCAACGGACCGCTGGGGCCGTTCGACCCTCGTCGACATTGTGGTGACCAATGGTGCCAATGAGACCGTGGCGCACTTTCGCGGCAAGACTCGGACTGTCAACAACGATCGTTAGGACCTTCAATGGCAGCGGTGACCCCGGTCGAGATCAACGAGTACCTGGATGGATTGGGCGATTTCACTGGGCAGGGGTTGGTACGGGTTGAGGACCTCACCAACGACAGCGTCACCGTGCGGTGGACCTACGATGAGTCAGCGCTTCGACCCGGCGGCTACATCTCGGGCCCGACACTGTTCACGGTGGCCGATCTCGCGGGGTGGGCAATGTCTTTTCTTCGCAACGGGATCGAACCCATGGCGGTGACATGGGATTTGCACATTACGTTCTTGCGCCCAGCCATTGGCGGCGACGTCGTGGCGGTCGGCAAGGTCCAAAAAGCGGGCCGAACGCTCGTCTATGGCGAGGTCACGATGCACATCGACGGCGAACCCGAACGTCCAGTCGCGCACGCCACCGTCACCTACGCCCTCCCCTGATCGGAAATCAGAGAGATGGTCGAAGGTCTTCGAGGGTCTTGACTGCGGACTTGCCGCCGATCTCTACAGGATGTTCGACCGCGCTCTTCTCGGCCGAGTCGACGAGCGCTTCGGCTGAGAAGTCGCTGACGATTTCGAAACCGGCGTCGATAATCATCTCGTAGGTTCGATTCGATGCGGCGCCCTTTGCGTTGAGGTAGCCCTCGAGAAACAGCGAGTTGGCCGGGTACAGCGCCAACGGCTCGAGGGAGCGCAGGTGAAACTCTCGCCCCGCTGCGACTCGAATCTCGGCGGTTGGGTTCGCAAAGCGGAACATGCAGAGGACCCGCAAGCAGTACTCGGGAGTGAGGCCCTTTGGTTCGACGAGGTCGTTGCCTTCGAATGGAAGCAGGAAGTTCACCGGGATCGATTCGGCTTCGAGGCTTCGAAGCGTCTGTGCAATCTCGACGAGATCCGACGCTGGTTCGCCCATTCCCGCAATAAGACCCGAGCACATCTCGATGCCGTTTCTCTTCGCTGCTTTGAGCGTGTTTAGTCGATCTTGATAGGTGTGGGTCGTGCAGATTTCAGCGTAATGCTCTTCTGAGGTATTGAGGTTGTGGTTCAAACGGTCGAGCCCAGCTTCGGCGAGCACCTCGGCCTTTGCATCGTCGAGCAATCCCGCAGACACACATACTTCGAGGGGATACTTGGCCTTGATATTGCGAACGAGCGAGGCGAGCTCATCGGTGCGATTGGTAGACGGACCGCGACCGGAGAACACCATGCAATAGCGGAACGCTCCGTTCTCATACGCGAGCCGGGCTTCCTCCATGATCTCGTCAGGTGACTTCATCGAGTACTCCTCGATAGGCACCGACGAATTCTTGCCTTGGGTGCAATACGAGCAGTCCTCGGGACACTTGCCATTCGCCGCGTTGTTCAAGATGTGTACCTGCACGGTCTTATCCCACCGGGCATGACGCACTCGATACGCCGCGTGTACGAGCGGCAATAGGTCGATCTCGGGGTCGAGCAGAATCTGCTCGGCATCGGAGTCGGCGATCAACTCCCCCGCTAAAGCAGCAGAAGCCAGCAGTTCCAGGTCAAGAGCCGTCACAGTCGACATCGTAGGCCACACCCCGACTCCCATGTAAAGCCTGCTCCAACCTCGACCCACGGAATCTGTGGCGCGCCAGCAGGAACACTCCAGCTCACAGACCAGAGATTTTCTGGGTGCGGCGTGGGGTCGCTGTTAGGCGGAAAGCTCGCCGCCGAGGTAGGCAGCGATCACGTCGGGGTTGCTTTGGATCTCTTCAGGGAGCCCTTCGGCGATCTTCTGGCCAAAGTCGAGCACCATGATCCGGTCGGCAATGTCCATGACAAGGCCCATGTCGTGCTCGACCATGATCATCGCAATGCCGAGCTCGCGGCGGATGTCGAGGATGAACCGGGCCATGTCCTCGGTCTCTTCCTGGTTCATGCCAGCAACCGGTTCGTCGAGGAGGAGCAATACTGGGTCCATTGCGAGCGCTCGGCCGAGCTCGACTCGCTTCTGGATGCCATAAGGCAGCAGCGACACCGGGCTTTTGCGGAACGCTTCGATCTCGAGGAAATCGATGATGTCTTCGCAGCGGCGCCGATTGTCCATCTCTTCCTTGCGTGCTGGACCCATCCAGAACGCGCCGGCGAGCCATGAGCTCTTCATCCGTACGTGACGACCAGTAAGGAGGTTATCGACCACGGTCATGTTGGCGAACAATTCGATGTTCTGGAAGGTGCGGGCAATGCCCATGCCAGCGACTTTGTCGGGCCGTTCGCCCATGATCGAGGTGCCCTGCCAGCGGATGTCGCCCTCTTGGGGGCGGTAAACCTGCGACAAGGTGTTGAAGATCGACGTTTTGCCGGCGCCATTGGGGCCGATGATCGAGAACAATTCGCCGTCGTCGACGTGAAAGCTGACGCCGTTGATTGCAGTGACACCACCGAAACGGAGGGTGATGTTGTCGACATCAAGTAGGTGTTCGCTCATAGCTGGTGCTTCTCCTGATCGAGTCGTTACGAAAGCCAACGCTTGCGGCGCTTGTAATGCTTGACGTCCCGGAAGCTCTTGCGTTCTCCCGATTCATCGGTATGGAGGCCAAGGTAGAACTCTTGGACGTCCTCGTCTTGGCGGAGCTTCTCGGCGGGGTCATCGAGCACGATCTTGCCGTTCTCCATGATGTAGCCGTAGTCGGCAATCGACAGCGCCATTGCGGCGTTCTGTTCGATCAGCAGCACACTGACGCCGGATTTGTTGATGTCGACAATGATGTCGCGAATCTGTTCTACGAGCAGCGGAGCGAGGCCAAGCGACGGTTCGTCGAGGATGAGCAGCTTTGGGTTTGCCATCATTGCACGTCCAATGGCGAGCATCTGTTGCTCACCGCCGGACAGGTAGCCAGCGAGCGAACTACGGCGCTCGTGGAGGACCGGGAACAGCTCCATTGTCCGGTCGTATGCCTGTTGCACCGATTCTTTATCGTGGTTGGTGAACCCACCGGTTTGAAGATTTTCGTCGACGGTCAGTTCGGCAAACACCCGTCGACCCTCCATCACCTGGGTAATGCCGGTCTTGACAATGTCGGCCGGGTTGGCCTTTGTGACGTCTTGGCCGTTCCAGGTGATCGTTCCTTTGGTGGCCACACCTTCGTGAACACCGAGAAGACCGCTGATAGCTCGAAGTGTCGTGGTCTTGCCGGCGCCATTTCCCCCGAGCAATGCGACGATCTGGCCGTCGGGAACTTCGATCGAAAGCCCGCGAAGAACGAGGACCACGTCGTTGTAGACGACTTCAAGGTTGGCAACTTCAAGCATTCGACGCTCCGGTTTCCGTGCTGGCGCTGGACGGTCTCAGTACGAGGTATTCGGGGTATGACAGAGATGTGCTGCACCCCGGCTGGGCGGATTCTCCGCCCAGCCGGGAAACATACACGTTTCGAGATCAGCCCTCGGAGAGGAAGCAGGCCTCGGTGAATTCAAATCCGGCAGCAACATCGCCAATGAAGTTGTCACGTGCGACGGTGAGTCCACTCGAACCCGGACCAGTGATTGGTGCCGTGACGGTGGCGTCTGCGAGAACGACGTCGTAGATGAAGCTTGCGCGAACAGCAAAGTCGTTTGGATCACCTTGCCAGGTCTGGCTTGGTGCGAGGCCTTGGAAGTCGACCTCGACCTGGTTGGCTGCTGCAACAACGCCTGCACGGGTCAGGTCACCGTTATCGGTTGCCTGCTGAAGCACCGCTTCGGTGAAGATTGCCTCGGTCCAACCCAACACGTAGCTGTCGGCCTGGGCGTAGTTGCCGTCGGGGATGCGAGCAGTGATCTCTGCGACCATGTCCTGCATACCTGGCGAATCGTTCGATCCCCAAAGCGCTGCATATGAGCTGTGGAAGTAGAACGCATCGAGTGCTGGTGCAACTGCGGTGTCGAGGAGTGCAACGTTGTAGCTCGGTGAGTTACCCGACCACAGGGCCTGGAGACCGTTGGCGGCTGCGCCACCGAGGATCTGGGCAAGTTCACCTGGTGCCGAAGTGATCCACACGATGTCGGGCTGTGCTGCGACAAGGTCGGTGATGACCGGGGTGAAGTCCTCACCAGCGATTGCGCCTTCGAGATCGGCAACGATTTCGAGACCGAGAGCCTCAGCAGCAATACGTGCGCCTGCTGCGCCGTCCTGGCCGTACTCACCTGGGCGAGACACGATGGCCAGCGTTGGCGAGTCGATGCCGGACTGCTCGACGAGGAACTCGACGCCGTTCATGCCTTCGAAGCAGTAGTTGGTGTAGAGCTCGAACACGTTGGTTCCGAGTTCGGTTGCCCAACCCGAGTACCACGAGAGCGGAATTGCAATGAGGTCATCGTTTGCGAGGTCCTCGGCAATTGCGGTCGTGTGTGGTGAGCCGGTCGACTGGCTGATCATGACCACGCCGTCTTCGCTCTCTTCGGCGAGGGTGGCGTAGTTGTCGAGCTGGGTTGGCACTTGGTACTCGTTGTCGAGTGTGACGAGCTCGATCTGACGACCACCGATGCCACCGTTTTCGTTGACACGGTCAAAGTACGCCTCTTGAGCCTGAACAATCACCGACGTCAAGCCAGCAAATGGCCCGGAGAGGTCAGCGGAGAGGCCGACGCGAATTGCTTCGTCGTTGGCGCCAAAGTCCGTGGTTGCCGGAGCAACGCCGCCAGCATCGTCCTCGTCTTCCATGGCTTCTTCATCGTCTTCCACGGCTTCTTCATCGTCTTCCATGGCTTCTTCATCATCGCCTCCGTCGACGATGTCTTCGACCTCGTCAGCAACATCTTCGGCTGCAGCTGTGGCGGTTTCGGCGGCCTCTTCGGCAGCGCTACACGCGACTGCAAACAGGCTGAAGATGGCAATCAATGCCAACCAACGCATTCGTTTCATGGTTCCCCTCCAGGGTTCAGATGACGGTTTTGACATCTGGTTTGTGTATGTATTGCATTTCCTGAGAGGTCAAGACCTCTCAAAGATCAGTTTGGTCGAATGTCGTGATGCATGTGCATCGCTCGATTCGAAGATATTTGGTTGCCGGCTAATACGTGAACGGCCAGCCCTTCCAATAGTTGCGAACCTTGAGCCAGATTCCGAAGAGTCCGAGCGGTTCAAAGATGAGGAAGACAACGATGAGCGTTCCGTAGATCACGACGTTCCAATCAAAGATGCCAAGCGCCCACCCTGGGCTCACCGCCTCGGTCGAGATCGGCCCGAAATCTCCGGGGCCAGCAGTGAGGAGGAAGTCGCCAACGGCGCCGGTGATTCCCCCGTCGGCGTCCTCGAGGAACTCGGTGAACTGTTTGACCATCTCGGGCAAGATCACCACGAAGAATGTGCCGAGCAGCGCTCCGCTCACGGTGCCGGCTCCGCCGATCAACAAGATGGCAATGAACTCGACCGACAGGAACAGACTGAACTCAGATCCGGCGGCGAAGCCGAGGAAGCTCGCATACATTGCGCCCGCAATGCCGGCGTAGCCACTGGAGATTGCAAAGGCAATCCGTTTGTACTTGGCCTCGTCAACACCCATGACCTCTGCGGCGATGTCACGGTCTCGGATTGCTTGAAGTGCACGCCCTGTCCGAGAACGGCCAATGTTCTTTGCGAGCAACGTCATAACGATCGCCACGACCAGCGTGAACAGGTAGACCTTTTGTTCGGTTGTCACGTCGAATCGGTTGAGGCCAAAGAAACCAGCGACGCTGTCTTCAGAGGACACGTTGACGAGCGGCGCTTCTTCTTTCCAGATTCGGATGTCGAACTCGGGGTATCGACGTCCGGACTCGGTGTCGCCAGCGATCTGGGGGAAGACACGACTGAGGTGGACACCAATGAACACAAGTCCAAGGGTGACGATGCCAAGGTAGAGACCTCGGAGCTTGACTGCGGTTGGCGAGACGAGAATGCCAATCGCCGCGGCGACGATGCCCGACGCTGGCAACCAGATCCAGATTGGAAGCTCCCAGCCCCAGCGGAGAGGGTCTGCGCTGGGGGCGCCGCCCATGACCACTGCAGTGCAGGCACCAGCGCCCATGAAGAAGGCGTGGCCGAGTGACACTTGGCCAGCAACGCCAGCAAGGATGTTCAGCCCAAGCGCCGCAACGGCGAAGATGAAGACTTCGGTCATTGGCCGAATCCACGAGTTGTCTCCGAGGAACCGAGCAAATGGCAGCCCGTCGTTGATGATTGGGATCTGGCCAAGGATCGTGAACCGGTCACCGAGAATTGGCCAGTCGGCCGGGAATGCTCGTGGAATCGGCGCCGAGAAGAACGGCACTTCGAACGGCATGACAAAGAGCACGAAGACCAGGAAGGCAACGAGGCCCCGCTGGAGATTCGTGGGGAAGATCGCTGCGTCGGCCTCATATGAGGTGAACAGTTTTGGACGTCCCTGCACGGTCAGACCCTCCGGATTTCTGGTGTGCCGTACAGACCGAACGGTCGGATGAGCAGCACCGCCAACATGACGACATAGGGAACGATCTGTGAATAGCCGGCGCCGAGCGTGCTTTGCCACGGCGCGAGATATTGGCCAGCTGCAGCTTCGGCCAGCCCGATCAGCGCGCCGCCGATGAGCGCACCCTTGACCGAATCAAGGCCGCCGAGAATAACTGCGGGGAGCGCTCGGAAGGCGACGAGCGCCGTGGTCACCGTGACACTGCCTTCTTGGGAGATGGGGGGCTGGGTGGCGAATACCCCACCGAGGACCGCGAGTGCGGTGCCGAACGCCCACGCAATAGCAAAGACTTGACCCACGTTGATGCCCTGGGCCATCGCAGCTTCCTGATCGAACGACACCGCCCGCATCGCCACACCGAGTTTCGATCGGTAGAAGACGTTTACGAGCAGGAACGCCAACCCAGCAGCGACCAAGATCGCGACCCAACTCCAGTTGAAGAACGCGCCGCCAATGACGAAACCACCAGTGGATTCGGGGTCGAACGGGTCTCCTTCCCACGGGGCCAGCACGGCTCGGTTGAGGATTCGAACCGAGTCAGATGCGACCTGGCGAATGACGATCTCGAGACCGAGGGTGATGACCGCCATCGAGAACAGCGGCTGGCCAATCATTGGTCGGATCGCCGCCCGCTCGAGCGAGATTCCGAGGAGGCAACCGAACAGCAAGGCAATGCCGAGGTTGCCAAACCAGTCGATCCATTCGTTGCTGATGATGGCGACGACGAGCTGAATGACGAATGCGATTGCGCCGCCACCGAGGAACGCCGTGCTTGGGCGCCAACCTTGGGAAACGCCGACGATTACAAACACGACGAGCGCGATGATCAGGCTGAGAAGCGGCGGTTCCAGCCAGGTGAAACCCGAACGGGTCGCAAGCCAGCGGCAGGCAAGGAAGGCAGCGCCGAACGCAATAAGGCTCTTGCCTGAGATCGACCGACCCATGAGCAAGGTGGCGACGAGGCCGGCCACAAACGAGACCAGCAAGAACGATGCCCACTGTTCGTTGACGTCGGGGAGGCCATCGCCCGCGAAGGGAGCTCGCCACCAGGTGAACGGTGTTTGGCCGCGTGGTGCTTCAGAGTCGACCTGGTCGAAGACGAGGAACGACAAGAACAAGCCGCCTGCTGCAGCGAGCGCGCCTTGGGCGAAGTTCACGACCTGGGTGGCCTTGAAGATGATGACGAATCCGAGTGCGATGATGGCGTAGACGCCGCCGATGGCCAGACCTCGGAAGATCGTGTTGATAAACGTGGCGACGCCTCCGGCGTTGCCAGCCTGAGCAAGTAGTTCGACGACCATCTAGTACATCGACTCCACGAGATCGCCGAACAGATCGAGCATTGCTGACCTCTTGAGTTTCTGGGTGGCGGTGAGTTCGCCGTCTTCGTGATCGAGCTCTTTCGGAATCAGGCGGAACTTCTTGATCCCTTCGACGCGCGCGAACTTTGCGTTCGTGGTGTCGACCGCTTCCTGGACCAGCTCGACGACCTCAGGCTTTTCGGTGAGGTCTCGGTACGTGGTATAGGGGATGTTGCGGCGAAGAGCCCACGCGCCGACAACGTCGAGTTCAATCGCGACGAGCGCCGTCAGGTACTTGCGGCCATCACCAATGACCATGCATTCCTTGACGTACGGGGATGCCTTCATGGTGTTCTCGATCTCCGACGGCGAGATGTTCTTTCCGCCAGAGGTGATGATGATGTCCTTCATGCGGTCGACGATCTTGACGTGCGTGCCATCGACCCACTCGCCAACGTCGCCGGTCTTTAGCCAGCCGTCCTCGGTGAAGGTTTCTGCGGTCTTGTCGGGCTTACCCCAGTAGCCGGCGAAGTTTCCGGCGTGCTTGGTTTGGATCTCGCCGGTTTCTTCGTCGAGGCGCAGGCCAATGTCCTTGTAGGGTTCGCCGACCGTGCCGAGCTTGAGGCGGCCGGGGTAATTGACGGTGGCGACTGCAGAGTTCTCGGTCATGCCGTAGAGCTCGTACACCTCGATGCCGATGCCCATGAAGAACTGGAGCACTTCGGGTGCGATTGGGGCGGCGCCGCTCGACGCCCGCCGACAATGGCGCAGGCCAACTCGCTCTTGCAGCGCCCGGAACAGGATTGGATAGAAGATCCAGTGCAACACCCGGCTCGACGCGGTGTGCTTTCCGTTGTTAGCAACCTTGGCTTTGCCAATGGTGTTGGCTGCCTTCATGCCGAGGCCGAGCCAGAGGGACTTGAACCAGGTGGCGTCTGCACCACGGATTTGCACTCCGGCGTGCAGGCGCTCCCAAATTCGGGGCACCGCAAAGAACAGTGTGGGCTGCACCTCTCGCAGGTTCTGAGCGACCGTCTCGATCGATTCGGCAAAGTTCAGCGTTGGACCGCCGGCGAGCATTGTCCATGTGGAGAAGATGCGTTCGGCGACGTGGCATAGCGGCAGGTAGGTGAGGATTTGATCCTTGGTGTTTGGCGCTTGGCCATCGGGATACGCGTCGACCTCGGCGACGACCTTGTCAATTGCAAACATTGAGTTGGCGTTCGTGAGCATGGCGCCTTTGGGAGGCCCGGTCGTGCCCGACGTGTAGACGAAGGTCATGATGTCGTCGTCTTGGGCCTCAGACATGAGCTTTGCGACTGCGCCAGGGTTCTGCGAACGGTGCTCGCGCCCCATCTCAAGGAAGTTCTCCCAGAAGATCAGGCGTTCGTCGGTGAAGTTCGCAAAGCCGCGTGGCTCGAAGTACACGAGCGAGCGCACCGCGGAGATCTTGTCGGGATTTGATTCGAACACTTTGTCGACTTGTTCTTGGTCTTCGACGACGTGCACGACCGATCCGGAGTCGGCGAGGGTGTATTCGACTTCGACTGCCGGGTTGGTTGGGTAGAGCCCAACCGTGGTGGCGCGAATTGCGACGGTGGCGAGGTCGACGATGATCCACTCGGGGCGGTCTTCGGCGTGGATGGTGACCCGGTCGCCGACCTCGACGCCGAGCGAGAGAAGTGCATGGGCTGAAACTTCAATGAGTTCCCAGGCGTCAGACCAGGAGTACTCCTGCCAAATCCCAAAACTCTTCTCGCGGAACGCTACGTGGTTGGGCTTACGGTCGGCCCAGCCCTTTGCGAGCGACGCCACGGTGCGCGCGCCGGTCATCGATGTTTCGCCTTGTAAACGGTCCTCAACCACTGCCATCTAGCGCTCCCCCTCAGGACTTGCGTCAAATTCACAAAGTGGGAACGCAAAGTAGCACGCGGTGTGACAAACGCAACAATTCAACGGGTCCTCCGAGAAGGAACTGCCGATCGGCAGTGGTGGGGTCGGATTCGGTCAACTCGGACGTCTACAGGTCGTCGAGAAGACCCGAGCGAGCCGCGATCATAACCGCCTCGACGCGGTTTCTGGCCCGCAGTTTGCGAAGCGCTGCCTCCATGTAGGCCTTGACGGTTCCTCGAGCGAGGAAGAGCCGATCGCCGATCTCGGGATTGGAGAATCCACGGGACGCCAGACGAATGACCTCGAGCTCGCGGGGCGTCAACCCGAAGTCGTCACGAGCCGCAAACGTGCGTTGGGGTAGCTCGTGGTTGCCGAAGAGCGTGGAGGCAGAATTGACCGACGTGATGATCGAACTGGCACGTTCGATGAGGTCTTGTGAGCTGGTGGGGTCGGCGGCGATCGACTTTGCGGTCGCAGCAATATTGGCCAGGTGCCCGCTGAGCGACGAGTCGAGCACGTCGAGGGTGCGGCGCTTTTCGACCTCGACCGCAGCGTCGGTGAGCTCGCGGGATCGATCGGCCATCGAAAGGGCGAGCTTCGCGGCCTCGACGGTGGTCAGCAGCTGATCGATCATGATGTCGGAATAGATCTTGGGGGCCCTGTTACTCACATACACAACACCCAGCAGTTCGTGATTGACAACGAGCGGCAGGCAGATGATGCCTCGCAGGCCTTCCTCGGCGATCTCGGCGTCGTACTCGTGACTGATCGAGTCGGCGGTGAGATAGTCCTCGAGGCAGAACGGCTTTCCGAGCGTCAGCACCTTCCCACCGAGGCCGAGACCGCGCTTGACCCGAAGCCGTTCGAGGACACCAGAGCTCGAGCCGTGGACCTCGGTGAGCTTCATGTGTTCTTTGTCTTCGAGCAATCCAAGGAAACCAAGGTCTCCGCCAATCGCCTCGGCGGCGACGCGGCCGACCTGGGCGAGCACCGCCTCGCGCTCCAGTGGAGCAGCGAGGTCGGCAATCGATCGCAGGACGTCGGCAACGTCGACGGACTTGTCTACCTCGGACATGGCCGAGAGTGTAGTTCGAAGGGTTTGGACGAACACCAATCGACTGTTTGCTTACCCGAGGCGGATGGTCTGGTCGGCAGCTTCCAGGTTCTCCATCGTGCGGGTTGAGGCGTTGGCGAGCGCTGCGTATTCGGCCTGCACGTTGCCCATGACTGCGCCGAACTGTTGTTGCACTCGATCGACGAGATCGTTGGCGCGTCCGTTGAACGCATCCTTTTCGGCTTCGAAGCTCGCCGTAGCGTCGCCCAAGACCCGCTCGACCTGGGCTTGGAGTTCGCTCTTGATCGTGACGGCGTTTTCATAGGACGCACCCTGCCAGTCAGCGGCTTGCAGCTGACGGTGAGCGTCGGAGATGTCGGCGGTGAGATCGGTCGCGACGTTGTTGAACTGGGTTAGGAGTTCGGCCATGGACATTTCGATTGCCTCGGTCAGGCGTTGGGCGGCGAGCTGGGCTCCGTCCTTGGTGGCAATGGCCTTGTCGCCGGATTCGTGGAGGCGGGTTGCGACCTGGCTGAGAGAGTCGAGGTTTCCGCCGATGAATGCTGCACTCATGGAGCGCTCCTTTATGTGTACCGAACATCACCTTTATGATGTTTCATGTTGTTTCAAGCCTTAGTGTGCCAGTTCAATCACCCTGATACAAATCCGCCCTCCGGGCGCGCAAAAACCCGAGCGGACCCCGTTCACCGAGGACGAACTCGTTGGACTAGTGCGCGACCTGCACGACGTCGACCTCGCCCGCCTGCACCAAGTACCCGCGACCCACAAACGCATCGAAACGCTGCCCTCGCGGCAAGCGAACCCCGAGCAGCTCTCCGTCGACCGTTGGATCGGGTTGAAGCAACAGGCCCGTCGATGAAGCCCGCACAAAGCGAGTCCAGTGCCCATAGTTCTGGCGGACTGACGACGAACGAACCGCGGCAATGATTGTCACGTTGGCCGGACTCTTTCGCGCAATGTCGTAGAGCGCACCGTTGTCGAGTTCCATGACTTCGGCGTCATCGACCAACACCACCCACCGCCGCCTTTCTTCGAGGCTTGCCCGCAAGACACTCTCAAGATCCTCCGGCGGCCCTCCAGCGTCAAAGACCCCTTCAGACAACAACGGCGAACCTATGGTTGCGGTGACCCCGACGAGAACGAGCGAACGGTCGGCGGCTCGCAGCTGCGAAGCAATGACCCGCAGGGCATTCGTGCGACCGCTACGACTCGGACCGGCAATCAACGCGTGTTCACCAGCCCGAAGAACAAGCTGCGCCGGGTCGCGGGTGTTGTCCGAGAGCCCGATCGGGATGGCGAGATTTGGTTCGACCTTGGCGACCGGCAGCAGCTGCCGCGATACGTCGCTCGACAGTCCGTCCATTGACGGCGGAGCTTCGAGCGCAGAGAGTTTCACGGCTCCGAGCTCAACAGCCGCTTCCCAGTCAATCACCTGGACGACCATCGGCGGCGAACCAACAAGCGCCCGCCCAGGCACGAACGACGGCAAGTTTCTCGTCGAGATCCCAACGTTTGAGTAGGCGCTCTCG
The DNA here is from genome assembly GCA_938084885.1 of uncultured Acidimicrobiales bacterium. GTDB lineage: Bacteria > Actinomycetota > Acidimicrobiia > Acidimicrobiales > SHLQ01 > SHLQ01. Next base: position 18,222 of record CALKGG010000033.1, on the reverse strand, counting down.
CTGGTTTGCTCGAGGACGATGAACTGGTGGATCGAGCGGCGCAGGTGACGCGGAATCTCGTCCACCGAACCAGCGCCGATCAGAAAATAGATCCCGACCGACGGACCGTCTCGCCCGAGACGGTTGACAAGGTCACCGTTGGCCATACCCGACTCGACGTCGTTGAGGTCACTGAACGCTCCACAGCCGTCGATCGCAACGACGATCAGCGGATGATCACCGAGGCCTACATGGCGAGCTCGCCGTTCGTCCAGGGTCGTCGACAGGAACTGCAAGAGTCGGGCCTGTCGGGTGTCATCGCTACCGCCAATGACCTCGCTGACGTGGTCGAAACCGTCGATTCCGGTGAGACCACCCGCGCCATGGTCGACGGGAAAGACCCAAAGTGGCCGATCATTTTGCGCTGCTCCAAGTGCGGTGATCGCGCTCCGCAACGCCGTGGTGACACCGCTGCCCGGCCCTCCGATCACCGCGAGGTGTCCATCGTCGAGATCCCACCCGCGAGTCACCCGGCGCTGTTGCATGGGGTCATCGCCGAGCGCCAGAACAACGTGGGCGGCGTCGCCAGCGTCGACGTGACGCAGCACATCTGGATCGACGAGATGGTCGGGCAGCTGTTCGAGCCATGGCCGACGCGGCGGCTCGTATCCGCTCGCTGCGGCACGAATTGCCTCGACCAACCGTTCGAGATTGGTAACTTGCCCTTCGTCGGCGTTCGACACAATGCGCGGTGGCACTGCACCAAAGCTGACCTGACCAATCCGAAGCGGCGGTCCTGCTGAGTCGACCGGACCCGACATATAGGCGGTTTGTACGAGCGAAAGGTCTCCCTCCCCCCGCCAAACCAGCGCACGTCCAGGGAAGCAACGATCGATCCGAGCAGCGCCCGGATCGTCGATGACGTCGGTCGAATCGGCAGTGTCTTGCACTCGAAGCGCAATTCGAAGGTTGGTATTTGCCCGGATGTTGGCGTCGACCGCTCCCGATGGGCGTTGGGTCGCCAAGATGAGGTGAACGCCCAAGCTTCGTCCCCGCTGAGCAATACCAATGAGGGACTTCACAAAGTCGGGCAGCTCGGCTCGCATTGTTGCGAACTCGTCGATGACGACAACCAGCCGTGGGAGCGCGCCGTTGCGCGACCCGGCGTTCCGGTAGTCGATAATGTCGCTGCAACCGCTGCGACGAAGCACCCCTTCACGATGGTGAAGCTCGGCTTCGAGCGACTGCAACGCCCGCTCGGCGAGATGTTCGTCGAGGTCGGTGACCAGACCAACCACGTGCGGAAGGCCCGAGCAGGCGTCGAAAGCCGAGCCGCCTTTGTAGTCGACGAGCACGAAGACCAAGTCGTCTGGGTCATAGTTGACAGCGAGGCCGAGCACGATCGTGCGAAGCAGCTCGGACTTACCAGAGCCGGTCGTTCCTGCGACAAGTCCATGCGGCCCGTCTTGGACGAGATCGAAACGAAACGGACCGCTGCCGGACATTCCGATCGGGACGGTGAGATGTGGGACACGTTTGTTTTGCAGCCAGCGACGCGAGATCGCTTCCGCTGCGCTTGGCCCGAGCACCTTCTCCGGCAGGAGATCTCGAGGTCCAACCCGTGCCGGAAGTGCACCGTCAGCTGTCAAAACCTCTGGATCATCGAACCGGGCAAGCGACCGTGCAATATCGGCGGCAACCGTCGTCGTTGCCCCATCGATGATGCCGGTCTCGACAACGTCGGGGCGGCGCGGCTGACGAGCGGTGAACTCGCCGTCTTCGCCATCGATGTGCACCACCGTTGCGACCGACGCTGGGAGCTGGTCCTCAACAGGGGCAAGCACTATGGCATAGACGTTGCTGGTGGTGTGTTCGAGGAGCTGGCGGACGGCGCTCGACTTTTGGTGCATGGTGTCGAGATCGTCGATGACGAGCACAATGCCCGGCACGAGCGCACGTGTAGTCGTTGCAGACGCGGCCGGCCCGGTGCCGACACCGGTGAGCGAACCGAGCAGATCCGACGCGAAGTCGTTCGATTGCTCGCCGGTGAAGATTCGGACTCCGCCGTTCGATGTTGTTGTATGGGGCAACCATTGCGCCCACTCCCAGTCGGCGCGTTGATCCAATGTCGTCACGACGGCGACCGTGATGTCGGCCGGACCGTGGTGCGCCGCGAGCTGAAGGAGAGCCGAGCGTGCAGCGCTGCGCGCTGCGGCCTGATCGCCGGTAAGGCCGACTGGCCCGTCGCGCAAGTCGGTGAGGATCTCGACGTTCGTGAGCGTTGCCGACCCCGACAAGGCCTCGGCGATCTCTTCATCAACGTCCTCGTCGCCTTCGCGAGTTGCGTACGGTTGCCATGGGGTCGACCCGCAGCCGACCCGTATCGTCATGGCGTCAGGGGCATCGAGCCGTCGTTCCCACAGACGGTTCGACGGCAGCTCGATGCGTCGACGGATCTCAAGTAGATTTGGTGCGCGCTCGGAACGACGCTGCCGTTCGGCCTCTTCGGCGAGTTGGAGATCTCTCCGCAACGTTGCCAAGCCAGCCCGACGGCTTATCACGTCCCCGGTTCGTTCCTTCTTGACCTCGCGGCGCCCGGCGAACCAATTGCCGAGGAGCATCAGGGGCGACAACAACGCAAACAGCGCAAACCGGAACGACCCGAGGGCAGCGACCATCACGATGGCGAGGAGAATCGGTACGAGAAGCGACACGATCCGCAACGTTGGATTCGGACGATCCGGCAGGGCCTCTGGCAGTTGCACGAGCGCCGGGTCCGTCGCGACGGGCCCCCGCGGCGGCCGGTTGAAAAGTATCCGTCCGTCGACATCGGCGTGTGCTGCGTTCGTTGCCAACGGTTTGTCGCTCGTGTCGATGTCGACCAGTTCGACCATCGAGGACCCAATACGCACCGTTTGACCGACAGCGAGCGGAGTCTTCTTGGTGATCGGGCGTCCGTTGACCCACGTGCCATTCGTCGACCCGAGGTCTCGCAGCCTCACACCTGAAGCCGATTTTTCGATGACGGCATGTTGTAACGAAACGCTTGTGTTGTCGATTTCGAGGTCGTTGAGCGGCCCGCGACCAATGGTGATTGCACCATCGGCGTCCATTCGTTTGACCATGCCAGCGTGCGGTCCGCCGGCAACGCCCACCCATGATCGTCCAATGCCCGATCGGGTCGACTGGTTTGGTCCCAGCGGAGAGATCCGTGACCCCTCGACGAGAGGAACAATGTGCAGCAGCGCATCAGAAAAGTAGACGACACCGTCGACCACGAGGGCCGATTCGGGCAGTGAAAGGGCTGCCGCCAGATCGGCAATCGTTGCGTCTTCTCGTTCGATCGACAGAGCAACGGCGCGACCGTCATCGCCATTGACGGGTTCTGTGTCGACAAACACTCGCACCTAGACGCACTCCATTCCCAGCCAACGCCCGAGGACGCCACCATGCCCAAAGGCACCTACGCACGAGAGTAGAACCTGAGGTGTACCTACTCGAATGGGCAATCCGACTCAGCTCGACCCACGAGATCGGCGCCTGAGCCTGCCATGTTGGACGCTCGGGGCTACCTGGTGAACGACGCGATCGCCTCGACGTGACTGGTGTCGCGGAACGCATCGACGAGGCGAACCGACGTGAGCGAATATCCAGCGTCGGCGAGCAATCCGGCGTCCCGTCCAAACGACCCGGTGTCGCACGACACGAGCACGAACGTCGACGCGCCGCAAGCAGTCAGCGTGTCGACGCCATCGACGCCGAGCCCGGACCGGGCCGGGTCGGCCAACACCACATCTGCAGGTGTCGGCGCCCAATCCTGCACGGCCGACTCGACGATGTCGACACGTTGGCCCGAACGCCGTTGTTCGTCGAGGTTCCGCCGGGCATCTCGAACCGAACTGGCAGACAATTCAATAGCGGTCACCGATTCCGCGTCGGCGCCGACTGTTCCGGCAAAGAGGCCCACACCGCAATACGCATCGACGAACGATTGGCCAGCCATGTCTGGTAGCGCTGCGCGAACAGCATCGACCAGATCGGTTGCCACCGTCGGGCCGGCCTGGAAGAACGACCCCGCGGAGAGCACAAAGGACCGACCCGCGGCGTCTTCGACGAGTGAGACATTGGCTCCCGCGTCGAGCTGTGATTGGCTGACGAGGGTCACATCGGCGGGCACCGACACCCCGGTGGTGCTGCCATCGACGACGACGATCCGTTCGCCAGACCCATGGCTTGCACGCACGAGCACCTCTGGGCCGCTGCCCGTTGGGAAGCGGCTGTTCACAATGACCTCTTCGACCAGGGGGTGCACGACGCCGCACGTGGTTGGGGCCACCACGTCGTGGCTGCGGGCGGCACGATAGCCGAGCCGTCCGTCGGCAACCGCCAGACGGGCGGTCGTGCGGTACCACCCACTAGCGGACGGTTTCGTGAATCCATGCCACGCCGCGTCGACCGTTTCCGGGTCGAAACGCCCGATGCGGACAAGCGCGTCGCGCACGACATGGGCCTTGATGGAGCGTTGCACCTCGTATGTCCCGTGGGCCATATCGCAACCGCCACAGTGATTTGCATGGGTCGGGCAGGTGGCGGCGATTCGTTCGGGCGCAGCGTCAAGCACCTCGGTGACAACGCCGCGAGCGAACCGCTTCTTTTGTTGGGTGAGCGCCACCCGGACATGTTCGCCCGGAAGCGCGCCGTGACAAAAGGTGGTTCGCCCGTTGGAGTCCTGACCCACACCAGCGCCGCCATTGGCGGGACGGCTGACCCGAACCTCGATTTCTGGTAGTTCAGCTTCGAGTGTCACCTTCGCAGGATAGGCGTTGTCAACGCGAGCGCCCTAGGGTTCGAACCATGACCCGCAGGATCGAAATTGTCCCCTCCGTACTCCCCGCTGACTTCTCCAACCTGGGCGAGGAGTGTCGCAAGCTCGGCGACGCTGGCGTCGACCGGATTCAGTGGGATGTTATGGATGGAAACTTCGTACCGAACCTAACGTTTGGGCCCGATGTCATTGCGGCGTGTCGCCCCCACACCGATGTCCGTTTCGAAGCTCACCTGATGGTGTCAAACCCCGACCTGATGGCAAAGCAGTACATCGACGCTGGCTGCGACCTGCTGATCGTGCACGCAGAGTCAACTACGCATCTTCATTCCACGCTCGGCAATGTTGCTGATCTCGGCGGAAACGCTGCAGTCGCGCTGAACCCGTCCACCCCCCTCACCGAGATCGAACACGTTCTCGATCTGGTCGAAATGGTATTGATCATGACGGTCAACCCCGGCTTTGGCGGCCAGAAGTACATCCACACGATGGAACCAAAGATCGCTGCATGTCGAGCCATGCTTGACGCGAGCGGCTATGACATCGACCTAGAAGTCGACGGTGGCATCAGCGCCGACACCATTGCTGGCGCAGCGAGCGCTGGCGCCAACGTGCTCATCAGCGGCAGCGCACTCTTTCGTTATGACTCTCTCACCGAGGGCGTAGCCGACCTCCGCTCCCGCGCTGAAGCTGCGCAGCAATAGCGCGTTCGCTCCCGAGGCAGTCGCAGCGCGGTGGGTCGCGTTCGGCCAGCTCGACGTCCGTGGTCGACCGCCTGCACGGATCTTCCCCTCAGCTTCGCTCCGGTCGCTTCGCTCCCTTGCTGCAGAAGTCGGAGAGTCTCCGCGCGCGAAGCGATGCGCAACCCGAGGCGAGATCGTGCGTAGGCAGCGCCGAAGGAGCGAGCGTCAGCGCGCCCCTAGCGGACTACTTGGAAATATCGCCGCGAGACGTGATGACCTGGTCGATGATGCCGTAATCCTTGGCTTCTGCTGCGGTGAACCAACGATCACGGTCCGAGTCGGCTTCGATCTGTTCGAAGCTTTGGCCGGTGTGTTCGGCAATGAGCGCTTGGAGCAGCTTCTTGGTGTTTGCCATCTGCTGTGCCTGAATAGCAATGTCGGACGCTTGGCCCTGCACGCCACCGAGGGGCTGGTGCATCATGATTCGAGCGTGAGGCAGAGCGTAGCGTTTGCCCTTTGCGCCTGCGCCGAGAAGGAACTGTCCCATCGATGCGCCAAGGCCCATGCAGATGGTGCCGACATCGGGGCCAACGAATTGCATCGTGTCGTAGATGGCCATGCCTGCAGTGACCGAGCCGCCGGGCGAGTTGATGTACAACCAGATATCTCGCTCAGGGTCTTGGCTCTCGAGGTGGAGCATCTGCGCGGTGATGAAGTTCGCAATCTCGTCGTTGACGTCGGTACCGAGAAAGACAATTCGGTCCTTCAACAGTCGGTTGTAGATGTCCATGCGAGACACATCTTCGGTCAGCGAGGCTGCGTACGAGGTGCCTGGAAGTTCGATGCCCATTTTTCTCCTGAGTTGAACAGCACTACTGAGGTTATCGCTGCCTATCGGCGGACAGGTGCTTATCTGTGACCCGCTTCGGAAACTTTGTTTCATTCGACAGATTGCAACCCTTGAGTTCCAGTCTTTCAATGCGGCAGGCTAGAGTCGGCGAATCATCTGCGGACGTGGCGGAACTGGCAGACGCGCCAGGTTTAGGTCCTGGTGCCCGAAAGGGCTTGTGGGTTCGATTCCCACCGTCCGCACCGTGAAGAAGTTGATCACATGACAACGAGCACCCCCGAACAGCCAGCATCCAACCTGCCGCCGGTCCCGACCGTCCTCGCTAACGCTGATGCGGGCATCGTTGCCCTCCTTGAGGCTGCGCCATTTGCACTCGCTGCGGTCGATCAGCACCATCGGTTGACGCACGCGAATGAGAAGGCTCGTCGCCTGCTTGGTTTGGCGCCAGATCAGGTGGTGGGTCTCGCACTCGTCGATCTTCTCGCCGATCCTGGTGAAAGCCCGCTTCTCGACGAAACGCTTCGCAAGGCGAAACTCGGCGAGACGGTGCGCCGCGCCGTCCAAATTCGTGCAGCGAGCGTTCTTCGCGGCGTCGAGTTCCAGTGTTGGCCGCACGATGGGGCGGTCCCGGGCGAGACCACTCCGCAAATTCTGGTCATGATCGACCCGTCGACCGCCCAAGATCAGGCCCGACAGATCAGCACGCTGATCGCACGAAGCCCACAGGGCATGGCCCGTCTCGTCAATGGCACCTCGATGGCCAACGTCAATGATCAGTGGACCGAGATCACCGGCCAATCCGTGGTCGACGCGAACGATCAGGGATGGGTTGAACGCATCGATCTCGACGGTCGAAGCGATTTCCTCGCGGCACTCACCGATGCCGTCCACGAGCGACGAGGGCTACAAGGGCGCCTTCGCGTGGTCACCACGACCGGCGAACGGCGTTGGATCGACGTCAGTGTTTCCCCCCTTGATCAACCCGGCCAATCACTCCTGACGTTCGCCGACACCACCGAAGAGTTTGATACGGCTCGTCGTGCCGACGAATTGTCCCGAGTGCTCGAAGCCACGACCGACTTGGTAGGAATTCTCAGCCCCGACGGGCGTGTACTGCGCTGGATGAACGAATCGTTGGCCGAGGTCCTATCGGACGAAGCACTCGATCGCAGTTTCGCCTCATGTCTCGACACCGAATCGGGAACCCACTTCGCCGAGATTGGCCTACCAGCGGTCGAGGCCGATGGCAGCTGGCGAGGCGAACTCAACCTCGTGACTGGTTCGAACAGCATTCTGCCCGTGTCGGCAATGCTTGTCCCCCATCACGATCAGGCGGGCGAGGTCGACGCGATCTCGGTGGTTGCCCGCGACATCAGTGAGCTGCGAACCGCGCAGGCCCAAGCTGTCGACACCGAGCTCAAGATGGCGGCGCTCGTCGAGAACGCTGCCGATCTCCTGGTGCTGATCAGCAGAGACGGCACCATCTTGTACACCTCCCCCGCGGTCGATCGCGTGCTCGAACACGGCAACGGCGCGCTGAGCGGCGCGGACATCCTCGAATTGGTCCATCCCGACGATCTCGAGATTGCGTACGACCTTGCAGCATCGACCCTCGTCGATGATCCACGCCAGGCGGGCACGACCAGCCAGCCGCTTGCTAACGATGAGCCGTTTGCCCACACTGCGCAGCTTCGCGTTGCCCACGGCGACGGCTCGTACCGGACGCTTGAAATCACTGCGAAGGATCTCACCAACAATCCTGCGGTCGGCGGCATCGTCGTCAATGCCACCGATATCACCGCACGCGTCACCGCAACCGCCCAACTCGAAACGCTTTCATTCCACGACGATCTCACCGGCCTCCCCAACCGCGCACTGCTCATCGACAAGATGACCGAGGCGCTGCGTCGGGCCCGAGAGCGTCGAATGTTGGTCGGCCTGCTGTCACTCGACCTCGACCGCTTCAACGTGGTGAACGAATCGCTCGGCCATCAAGCAGGCGACGACCTACTCAACGAGGTCGCTGCTCGCATCAACAACGTCATTCGACCGGGCGACATCGTTGCTCGGCTTGGCGGCGACGAGTTTGCGGTGGTCATCACCGACATGTTGCGGCGCGGCGATGCCGTCAATGCTGCACGCCGCCTCCGAAAGTCGCTGACTCAACCAATTCGCATCGGCGACCAAAGTGCCGTGATCACCACGTCGATCGGTATCGCCATTGCCGAGGGCGACGAAGACCCGGTCGATTTGCTTCGCGACGCCGATACGGCGTTGCATCGAGCAAAGACCAAGGGCCGCGATCTGGCGGTTGTGTTCGATGACCATCTCCGAGCCCAAGCCGTGCGCCGACTCGAGGTCGAGAACCTCCTGCGTCAGGCAATCGCCGACGACGCGCTCGTCGTCCACTATCAACCAGTCCTCGATGTCGAGACGGGTTTGCTCTCCGGCTCCGAAGCGCTCGTTCGAATCCAAAACGACGACGGCACGCTCGTGATGCCCGGCTCGTTCATCGACGTTGCCGAGGACTCCGGTCTGATCTCCCAACTTGGTCATCAGGTGCTCATCAAAGCCATTGGCCAAACCGCCGAGTGGACGAGACTCGCCGTACCCGGTCAGCTTCCGCTGTCGATTGCGGTCAACGTGTCTGCTCGACAACTCACCGACCCGCACTATCCCGACAAGCTCCGTGAAGAGCTCGAAAGCGCCGGGCTCGCGCCGAGCCAACTGTCGCTCGAACTCACCGAGAGCGCCCTGATCGACGGTAACCCAACAACGGAGCGGTCACTCCAAGAATTGCGAACTCTCGGGGTTCGCATTGGCCTCGACGACTTTGGCACCGGCTTCTCTTCGCTTGCGTACCTGAAGCGGTTCCCGATCAGCTTCTTGAAGATCGATCGCAGCTTCGTCGATGGACTCGGCACCGACGAGAACGATTCGGCCATCGTGCGGGCAACGATTGCACTCGCCCACGGGCTGAACTTGCGTGTGGTCGCCGAGGGTGTCGAAACCGAAGATCAGTTGACACAACTTGGGTCCCTCAACTGTGACCTCGTGCAGGGTTACCTGTTCTCAAAGCCCGTCGACGCCGAGCAGTTCGGCAAGTTCCTCGGCATGCGCTGGAACTCGTAGCGACAACGCCGCGTGTTACAGGAGTTCTCGCAACGCCCGGAACGCTCGGCCCCGGTGACTAATTCTGTGTTTCGCGTCAGCTGACATCTCGGCAAAAGTGAGGCCACCGGAATCGGCGGGAATGAAGATCGGGTCATACCCAAAGCCGCTCTCACCGCGAGGCTCGATCGCTATCGTGCCTTCGACCACGCCGTGGGCAACGAGCTCGCTGCCATCGGGGCGAGACAACAAGGCCACGGTCCGAAAGCGTGCGGTTCGCCCCGCTTTCGGTACACCGTCGAGCACCTCGAGGGCCTTTGCAACATTGTCGGCGTAGGTGGCGTGCTCTCCCGCGAAACGGGCCGTGTAGACACCTGGAGCGCCGTCGATGTGGTCGATCTCAAGGCCAGTGTCATCAGCGATGGCAGCACGGCCGGTGGCTGACGAGATTGCGACCGCCTTGAGCCGGGCGTTGCCTTCTAATGTGTCGGCGTCCTCGATGACGTCAGGGACCTCCGGTGGGCGTGGCGCAATGTCGACCACGTCCTCCATAAGCAACGCAATCTCGGCGACTTTGTCAGGGTTCGCGCTCGCCATGACCACCACGGGTAGGCCCGCTGCGTTTCCTTCGATGGGGCTCGCGGGCACAGCTATCGACCGGGGAGTTCGACCGGAGGCTCCGACAGAAGACCTCGTTGTGCTTCGGTGATCGTTGCAATACCGCCTGCGGCGAGGTCGAGCATCTGGTTGAGACGGTCACGATCAAAGACTGCGCCTTCGGCGGTGCCTTGCACTTCGATGAAGTTGCCGTTGCCATCCATAACGACGTTCATGTCGACCTCGGCGGTCGAATCTTCGATGTAAGGCAGGTCGAGGACGGGGACACCGTCGCAGACGCCCACCGAGATCGCGGCGCATTCGGTGGTGATTGGATTCTTGGCGAGTTCACCGGCAGCCATGAGGCGGGTAATCGCATCGTGAAGGGCGATGTAGCCGCCGGTGATGGATGCTGTTCGGGTGCCGCCGTCGGCTTGGAGCACGTCGCAGTCAATGACGATCTCGCGTTCGCCAAGCACGCCCATATCGACAACAGCTCGTAGCGACCGCCCGATCAAACGCTGGATTTCTTGGCTACGCCCCGATACCCGTCGCCGGATTCGCTCGGGGCTCGACCCTGGAAGCATCGAGTATTCGGCGGTGACCCATCCCTTTCCGGTGTCGCGCATCCAGCGAGGTACGCCGTTCGACACCGACGCCGTGCACAACACACGGGTTCGTCCATAGGAGACCAGCACCGAGCCAGCGCAGGTGTCGACGAAGTCCCGATGAAAGTTGAGGGGGCGAAGTTCGTTGTCTGAGCGTCCGTCGGGACGGGCCATGATGTCTCCAAGTACTTGAGGGTCGCACCTGAATCTATCGACAAACCCAGCGACTAGGCAGCGTGGTCGCCGCGGGTTCAGTTGTTTCTCCTGGGGTCCACACGACGTCTTCAGCGCTCGTGGCTGATGTGCTCGCTACGAGTAGTCGAGGGCGAGTTCGACGAGGTCGGCGAACTGATCGAACTCGTCGGTGTCGATCTCCCGAGCGAGCGAGTCGGCTTCTTGGCTGAGCGCTTCGAGGCTGACATCGTCTGCATACGGGTTATCTCGGAGGATCTCGGCGAACGCTGCCACGACGGTCGCTTGTCGGAAGCTGGTCGAAGTGTCGGTCCAGTCTTTGTCGAGGTCTCGCATGTCGATGTCTTGCTCGATCTCGATGATTTCGCCAGTCTCTGGGTCTTGCCAGCGCAGGCTGACAAAGCCGAGTTCGGCTCGGTCGTCGATGCTCACGTCACGGTCGAACACCACTTCATAGATCGCTGTTGCCTGATGTCCAGCACCGAGTTCGCCAGCATCGACCTCGTCGTTGCGGAAGTCGTCGTCGGCCACGGCACGGTTCTCATAACCAATCAGACGGTATTCGTCGACGACCTCATCATCGAAAGCGACCTGGATCTTGGCGTCAATCGCCGCGGTGATCAGCGTCGACGTGAGGTCTTCGGAGAAGAGGCGTTCGGCTTCGTCGATTGTGTCGACGTAGGCGTAGAAGCCGTCGGCCTGATCGGCGAGCTGCTCCATGGTGGTGTCGTTGATGCCGTTCAGGCCATAGCCGACCGTGACGAGGCCAATGCCATCGTCGGCGTCATCACGAAGCTGAGCAGCGAGCGCATCGCCACTGGTAATGCCAGCGTTGGCAAGACCATCTGAGGCGACGATCACCCGGTTGACGCCGTCCTCACGGAAGGCGTCACGAGCAAGGCCGTAGCCTGCGTCGAGTCCGGCCTGAAGGTTGGTCGAACCGCCGGTTTCGAGGCGGTCGATCGCCCGGAAGATCCGGTCACGATCACGGATCTCGGTCGGTTCGAGGACGATTTCGGAGCCGCCCGAGTACGTCACGATGGCGACGGTGTCGTCACGATCGAGCTCCTCGACCAACAGGGTGAGCGATTCTTTGACGAGACCGAGACGGTCTGGGGAGTTCATCGAACCGGAGGTGTCGACCACAAAGGTCAACGCAACCGGTTGGCGTTCGTCATTGGCGACCTCTTCGGCTTTTACCCCGACACGGACGAGCCACGTGTCGTCGTCGAATGGTGACGGACCACCGTCGACTTCGATGTCGAGACCATCACGTGGTGCGTCATAGCCGTATTCGAAGAAGTTGACGTACTCCTCGACACGAACCGACTCACGTGGAGGGAGCTGACCAGTTTGTTCGATGAAGCCGCGTGCAATCGAGTACGAGCCGGTATCGACGTCGAGCGAGAACGTCGACACCGGATCGCTTCGGGTATCGATGAAGGTACGGATCCCGTAGTCGGTAAACCGCGGGTCTTGACTGGTTGGATTGTTAACCGGTGGCTCGGAGAGCTCGTCGGGGTCGACGGTTCCAAAGAGGCCAGCGCCCTCGCCCTCAGCAACGGCGTCTTCGGCGTCGCCTCCATCGTCGAGGTTCTCGACCAACGCTGCTTCGGCGTCGCCGCTCTCGACACGTTCGACGAGGGACTCGGGTTCAGTGCTGCCGGCGCTCGGAGCAAAGCCCTCGTCTTCCATGGCCTCTTCTTCTTCCATTGCTTCTTCGTCGACGTCGAAGTCGTCAGTTTCAACCGCGTCGGAAACATCGCCGCCGAAACCTTCGGTGTCCGTTTCGTCAGCGGTTTCGGTCCCTGCAGACGTCGCGGAATCGGTGGCCGAATCTTCCGATTGACCGCATGCTGAAGCGATCATGACAATGATGACGAGCAGTGCAAAGAGACGCTTCGGCGCGCCGAACCTGCGAGGGAACAGCGAGGTGGTTTCCATCTGGGCAGAGTGTGTGGTTGTGGTATCCATGCCACTTCTACGATCGGCAATCGCTACGAGTTCCTGAAATCGCAAAAGAATTTGGATCGAGCAACGCTACGGCCGAAACGTTGCTCCAGGCACAGCAATCTCAACGGTTCCCGAAAAGGTTTCACCGATAGCGGCCGCCCGTTCTGTGGGGTCATGACCGGGGGGCACGTGCGTGAGGACTAGCGTTTTAATGCCTGCAGCAGCCGCCCGCTCGCCGGCCTGGCGACCTGAAACATGCGGAATTTTGGCCTCTTCGAGCTCGGTTGGCAGCGTGGTTTCATACACGATCAGATCAATGTGGTTCCCAAAGTCCTTTGGGCTCCACGCCGGGCCGGTGTCGGCGGAGTAAGCCACGGCCACTCCGCCAGATGCAATACGTATCGCCAGCGTTTCAACCGGGTGATCGGTTGCTGAAAACGTGAATGCCATGTCGCCGATCGAGAACGCCGATGACTCGTCGATGGTCGTCCACGCGAACGCGGTTGCGGTTGCGTCGGGAGACACGGCGTCAAGTCGAACCTTGGTGCCTGCGGTTCCGAACACGGGAAGGCCGAGGATTTCAATCCCATACCGATATGCGTGATAGAGCGACGGCATCTCCGTCCAATGGTCGGGGTGCTCATGGCTCAACACGATTGCATCGATCTCGCCGAGGTCGACCTGGCGTTGCAGCTCCATGCTCGAACCCGGGCCAGCATCGACGAGCACGGTAGTCGTGGACGTACGTAACAGGTACGACGAGCAGGCCGAATCCGCCGAGCTATAGGTGCCGGAACTACCGATGATCGTGATGCGCAGATCATTGGGGTTGCTCGGCTCGCTCATTTTGAGAGGGTTCCTATTCTTCGTTCGAGACTTCGGTAGGTGCTGCTCCAGTAGACACCCATTGTGCGACGTCTTTGACTTCGGGGCCGAGGAGCATCGCCCCAATTCGGGCGAATTCGTCGATGTCTCCCGACGACAGGAACACCGGAGGGACCGGGGTTCCTTCCCGCAGTGTGCCATTGGCAACGAGGGTGGAACGAACCCCGAAGGCAGTTTCGTCTGCCGAGGAAACAAGAACGACCTCGCGTCCCACCGCCTCGGCAATAGTTCGAGCGAGGAAGGGATAGTGCGTACAGCCAAGGAGGAGTGCATCGACCTTGGCATCGACGATTGGAGAGAGGAGGCGTTGTGCGAGCACTCGCACCTGGTCACTGGCAAGTTCGCCGCGCTCTACGAATTCGACGAACCCGGGGCACGCAGCGCACACGAGACGCACGTTGGGGTCGGCGGCGGTCACCGCGGTTTGGTAGGCGCCGCTACCAATGGTTCCGACGGTTCCAATGACTCCAACGTTGTTCGATTCGCTGACCTTGAGCAGCGAGTTGACGCCGTGATCGATCACACCAACGATGGGCCGGTCATAGGTGCGTTGGAGTTCGTCAAGAGCAGCCGCCGAGGCGGTGTTGCACGCGACGACCACCATCTTCACGTCGTGCGCATCGATCAACCATTGCGTGATCTCGTGGGCGTAGCCGCGAACGTCCTCAAGTGGCTTTGAGCCGTAGGGATAACGTCCGGAGTCGCCGACGTAGACCAACGATTCGTTCGGCAGCAGGTCGATCAATGCCCGCGCAACGGTCAGGCCCCCAAACCCGCTATCGAATACGCCGATGGGACGAGAGTCCATGTGGACAGGCTAGGGGCTGGGGTCGACGCCGAGCGTCACCCTCCGACTTGCTGTTGCAGACAATGGTTGTGCACCCTTGCCTCATATGGCCGCTCTCAACTTCCTAACCCGCGAATCGTGCATCTCGTGTGGTGGGAAGATGGCCGTTCCCGTGTGGTCGACGTCGTATGCCAATGGCCGTGTCCAGCACTTCATGGATGCGTTCCACTATGCAACGGATTGGCGTGCCGAGCTCGGCGATCTACCCATTGCATTGGTCTGCTGCCCGGACTGCAACATGATGTACCACCAGCACGTACTCGACGCAGAATCGCTCGAGCAGCTGTATAGCGAGTGGATCGACGAGAACCAGATCAGTGCGCTGACCAACGGCCTCGAAGATGCCGCTGGCCCCGCAGCGATGTTTCGCGATGCATCGGACAACGTTCGACATCTCCTTCGTCTCAATCGTCTCCTTCACGCCGACCAAACCAGCAGCACAAATGGCGGTAGTGGCGCCACGCCATTGCGGGTTCTCGACTTCGGCTGTGGTGCGGGGGCATTCCTTCAGCAGGCGAGCTTGTTCGGGTTCGATACGTGGGGCGTCGATTTCAGTACGACTCGCGCAGCTCAGGCCAAAGACAATCAGGTAACCATCGTGGCGACGCTCGATGAGTTTCGCGATGAAGCTGAGCAGCCAATGCACGCCGTGACGCTGTTCCAGGTCCTCGAGCACCTCGACGATCCGCGTCAAACGCTATTGGAGCTGGCAAAAGTCCTCACTCACGATGGCGTGTTGATCATCGAGGTTCCGAACTGCGGTCGAGTTTCGGTGCCGAAGAACTTTGACGAATTCCGATGTGTTCATCCGCTCGAACACATCAATGCGTTCACCCCGCAGACCTTGACCTCGCTCGTCGAGTCCGCAGGCTTCGCCAAGATCAACCCGGGACCGGCGCATGTAACCAGTCGGCCCGACGCGCTGGTGCGATCTGAACTGACCCGCTTCTACGAGCCGAAGCGAACCAACCAGTACTTCCGCAAAAGCTGACCGTTCGTGTCTCCGCTCTCGTTCGTGGTTTCGTCGCCGTAGAGGTACGCCCGAACAACCGGTGCGAATCCTTGCATCGAGACCACCAGCTGGAGGAATACGCCATTGGGGTCATAGACCGCGGCATTGGCCAGGTCGACCATCGATGGAACTGGGGCCGACGTTGGATGCGAATGCCATACGCCAATCACCTCGTTGCCGGAGTCGTCGATGCGGGTCTCGGCGTCGATCATTGCTGCACCATCGAGGGCGAACGCCGTAGGGCTTGCGAGCGAATTTTTGACCGGATGCACACTCCGGGCCTCCCAGCCGTGTTCGGTGGCGACGCCGCCGACTAGCCCGCACGCTTCATTCGGTAGCGACGCCCGAGACATCGCCACGAGCGAGTCGTGCAGTTCGCGGGCGAGGACGAGTTTGCTCACGGCGACAGACTACGCCGGTGCTGCTTTGCCGGTACTCTCATGGCTGTGGCAAACAAGAACGCGAACAAGCGCGATAAGCACGGAAAGAAGAAGCCGGGAGTTACCGGACTCGACAAAAAGATCGTGGCCACGAACCGGCGGGCCCGACGCGACTTCGAGATTAGCGACACCTACGAGTGCGGCATGGTCCTTCGCGGCTCTGAGGTCAAGTCGTTGCGCGAGTCTCAGGTGCAGATGACCGAGGCTTATGGCCGGATCGACGAGGGCGAGCTGTGGCTGCTCGGCCTGAACATCTCTCCCTATGCGTCGACGGGTTCCGCGTCTTTTGGGCACGTTCCCGACCGGCACCGCAAGCTGCTGTTGCATCGCACCGAGATCGACAGAATCGATGCAAAGGTCACTCGGGGCGGCGGCTTGGCGCTCGTACCACTTTCCATCTACTTCATTGGTGGCCGAGCAAAGATCGAACTTGGAATTGCTCGAGGCAAACGCGAGTTTGATCGTCGACAAGATATTGCTCGACGCGACGCAGACCGCGAAGCCGAACGGGAGATGTCTCGTTCGCGTCAACGCAAGCACTACCAATAGTTCAAATCCACGCTCCGAAACGAATACGAAGAAAGCACACGATCCCTGATGATCAACACGACACCGCAATGGCAGGCCCTCAGCACACTCGCCGAGGCCCAACAGGGAATCTCGTTGCGAGACCGCTTTGCCGATGATCCAACCCGGGCCGAGTTGCTGAGCATCGACGTCGACGGCTTGCACGTCGACATGTCAAAGCATCTAATCGACGCTGACGTCGTCGCTGCGCTGGTCGACCTGGCGAACACTGCCGGGCTTTTGGATCGTATCGAGGACATGTTCACCGGAGCGCATATCAACTCGACCGAGGACCGAGCGGTGCTTCATACGGCGTTGCGTCTCCCCGCTGGTTCGACCTTGACCGTTGATGGGCAGGACATTCCAACCGACGTCCATCGGGTTCTCGACCACATGGCGGACTTTGTCCGTCGGGTGCAGTCGGGAGAGTGGACTGGACATACGGGCAAACAGATTCGCACCGTGGTCAACATCGGCATCGGTGGATCGGACCTCGGTCCATACATGGCCTACCGGGCGTTGATGGGCTACCGCCACGAGATGATCGAGGCCCGGTACGTGTCGAATGTGGATGGCACCCACCTGTACCAAGCGCTCGAGGGGATCGACCCTGAAACAACGCTCTTTATCGTGGCGTCAAAGACGTTTACGACACTCGAGACGTTGGCGAATGCTACGAGCGCTCGTTCGTGGCTGCTCGATGCTGTTGGTGGCGATGAGTCCGCAATCGCGAAGCACTTCGTGGCGTTGTCGACAAACGCCGAAGGTGTCGCAGCGTTCGGAATCGATACGGCCAACATGTTCGAGTTCTGGGACTGGGTTGGTGGCAGATACAGCATGGATTCGGCCATTGGCCTTTCGCTGATGCTGGCCACAAGCCCGCAGCACTTCGCGGACATGCTCGCCGGGTTCCACGCCATGGACACACATTTTCGTACCGCTCCGCTCGCCGAGAACGTGCCGGCTCTACTTGGACTCATTGGCGTCTACTACCGAAATTTCCTCGACTTTCCTACGCTTGCGGTGCTCCCCTATTGCCAGGCGCTCGACCGGTTCCCGGCGTACCTTCAGCAGCTCGACATGGAAAGCAACGGCAAGCAGATCACGCTCGATGGCAAACGAGTTCCGTACGACACCGGAGCGATTGTGTGGGGCGAGCCGGGTACCAACGGCCAGCACGCGTTCTACCAGCTCATTCATCAAGGCACGACGCCGATCCCGGCCGACTTCATTGGCTTCTACGAGCCCGATGTCGACACGGTCGATCATCATGACGCGCTGATTGCGAACCTCTTTGCGCAGGCCGAGGCGCTCGCCTTTGGCAAGACCAGCGATGAGGTCCGGGCCGAAGGTGTCGAAGAGGCGTTGGTCAATCACAAGACCTTCCCCGGGAACCGCCCGAGCACGATGATCATGGCGCCGAAGCTGACGCCGTTTGTCCTCGGCCAGTTGGTGGCGCTCTATGAGCATCGGACGTTTGTCCAAGGCGTGATTTGGGGCGTAAACAGCTTTGACCAATGGGGTGTCGAGCTCGGAAAGGTGTTGGCGAAGGCCATCATTGGCGAGCTGACCGATGGACCGAGTGAGCTCGCCCACGATTCGTCGACGAACGCGCTCATCGAGCGCTATCGAGCGCACCATCGCCGCTAGCTGCGCATCGGAGGGCAACGCCC
>CALKGG010000032.1 GCA_938084885.1 uncultured Acidimicrobiales bacterium | reverse complement strand
CGAGCCACGTCAGATCTTCGACAAATCGGTAGAAGACCGTTCCAATGCCGACGATCACCGACGCGACGGCAAGCAGGCTTTGACCTCCGGGGTCGGACAGGAACCTTCGTATCCCTCGAATGAGATTGGCCATGTTCAGTGCTCCATTCCGGCGCGCCATTGGTGGTACGCCGCCCACACGATGAGCATTGGTGGCACGACGACAATCGAGGCGATCAGCGCGTAGAGGATCGTGACGCCAGTGACCAGGCCGAACTGTTGAAACGGCAGCTGCGGGCTAAGCAACAGCACAGCGAATGCAAGGGCCGTGGTGAGCGCAGACCCAATGAGCGCCGAACCCGTCGTCGCCAGCGTCGTGGTGGTGGCATCGATCAGCGACTTGCCATGCTCAAGCTCCTCGGTGAAGCGGTGAATGATGTGGATCGTGTAGTCGACGCCAATACCGATCGACAGTGCGGTGATCAGGGCGGTTACCACGTTGTACGGAATGCCGAGGATCGTCATCGTGCCGAGCACCCACAGCAGAACGACCAAGATCGGCGACACGGCAATAAAGCCGAGCATTGGTTTGAACTCGGTCACCCAGAAGAAGATCATCAACACAATGAGCGCAGCGAGCAGCGTGATCGCGATCGACGTGCTCTGGCCGTCGGTCATGGCGCTGGTGATCTCGAGCGCCGTGATGTCGCCCGAGGTAGCCGTGATCTGGTCACGGTCGCCGAACCACAGGCCTTCGAGGTCTTCGACCATCTGCACGGTCACGTCTTGATCGCCGGTAAAGGCGTTGAACTGCACCAGGGTCAGGTCGCCACCGTCGGGGTTGTTCACGGCCACCTGGGCGAACCCAACCGGGTCAACTTCTTCGAGACGATCGAGCATCGCCTGAACACCGGCCGCGTCGACGGTTAGGCCCTGGTCGATGCCCTGCGCTAGCTGGACGAGTTCGGGGTCATAGTTATCGCCCGGTTGACCACTGTCGTTGAACCAATCAGAGAACAGCGCACCAAGGGACAGCGTGATATCTCCCGCGGCGCCCGTCGGACGCGAGAGCTCGTCGCCAAATGACTCGCTCAGGGTCAAGAGGTTCCGCAGCGTGCGATCGTCGGTGAGCTCGGCCTCGATCAGCGTGGTCGTGAGAACGGTTTCACCCCCGAGTGCCTCATTGATGGCTTCGATGTCTTCGAGCGAGTCACTTCCCGATGGCAGGAAGTCATTCGAGTTGAACTCGGTACTGATCTGCGTCGCTGCCGCACCCAGGCCAATCGTGATGATGCCGGCGAGTGCGAGCACGATCATCGGCTTCGCCGCAACCATCCGGCCGATGCCTTCCACGAACGTGCCAGCTCCGGGGATTGCATCGGTCATCTGTTTCGCTTCGCCAAGCTTGCCGGTGGCTTCGCGACGGCGATCGAAAATCGTGCGTGCCGCCGGGATCAGGATCAACATCGTGAACAGACCAAAGAAGACGCCGAAGGCAGCGACAACACCGAAGTCGCCGTTGGCGGGAATCGTCGACGTCAGGTTGGTCAGGAAGCTGATGATCGTTGTGCCCGCAGCCAAGCCCAACGGAAGGGCCACGCCCTGAAGAGCGCCACGGGTTGCCTCGGCGACGTTCAACCCATCGCCGCGGAGTTCGCGATATTTGGCCACCGTCTGGATCGAGTAGTCGACGACAAGGCCGACCATCATGATCGGCACCATCGAGGTGAGCGAGTTGGGTGGGCCAATCAGGCCAATGCCGTCGGGCCCGGCCAGCCCCTCAAATCCGAGGGTTCCCACAATCGTGATCGCCAAGCCAGCCAAGGACAGCGCAACGTCGGAACCGCTGCGGAAGAAAAGAAACAGCAAGACCGCAATCACCAGAAGCGCACCCATCATCAGGGTGCCCATCGATGGCGACGCCTCGGTCGTATCCACATTTCTGGTGGCCGCCGACATGCTACGAACCGAGAGCGGACCGTCGACCGTTCCGACCGCGTCGGCGATGAGCACTTCGACATCTGCCGTTGCGTCGTCGTCGCCGAGAGAGCGAAGTTTGATCGACGAGATCACCAGCGGCTGACCGTCGGCCTCTCCGCTCAGGTTTTCGATCACGGCCGCTATCTGTGGTTCGGCCGCAACCGCGTCGATCTGCTGCTGAGTCACACCGTTCAAGTCGGGCACGCCGAGCGCCTGCTTGAATGCGCCGGCTACCGACACCACAGGGTTCGTGAGCGCCAATCGTTCCTGCACACCAGGTTCGGCAACGGCGCCAGCAACGACGCTGTCGATCTGGCCGAGTCCTTCGGGAGTGAGAAATTCACCGCGATGCAGGATGGTGATGGCGCTCAAACCGGCAGTGTCCGGAAACGACTCCGACAAGGTGTCGGACGCTTCGGCAACCTCGCTACCGGCAGGCAAGAAGACGTCGTTGCCGGCTTGGGGCAGGCGCAGACTTATACCGGCCGCCAATGCGACTGTCGTTAGACCGAGCAGCGCAAGCGCGAGCACCGGCTTACGGGTGACGACACCTGCGATTGCCCCGAAAAACTTCTCCATCTCACTGCCCCCTCATGACGCAGCCGTTTGGGTAGCGCCGTCGAATTGCTGAGCAACCTAAACAGCGAGGCTCAAGTACGGCTGAGGGAAACCTGGGGGAAACCTGGGAGCGCGACCTTCGAGGCCGTCAGCTGTCACGGCAGGTCCGGTCGCTGCCGTCAAACGCACTCACGGCTTCTTCGCATTGCCAGGTCAGCGTGAACGTTTCGACGGGGCCAGAGCCGTCCTGGGCAGGTTCGAAGCGAGCGAGGACGTACTCAATGGGCCTGCTGTCAAGAACCGGCCCGCGGACGTTGAAGAAGTCTTCATCGCCGGGTTCTACGCCACCGATCTGCATTGACACGCCGTCCTCCGCCACCTCGCCTTCGACCCAGAAACAGTTGTCATAGGACTCTTGCGGCTCAATCGGGCAGTTGTTGTAGCCCTCGCCTCCAAGAATCCAGGAGTGTTTGACCCACCATTCACCGGTGCCGTCCGAGGTTTCGAGTTCCTGACCGGACCCGTTGAGGTAGACGGCATCGGGATGATGGCAAACGCGATCGCCCAAAGGGGTGTCCGTGCACTCGCCTGGGTCGACCTGCGGAGGAGCGGCGATCCTGTCTACCAGTACCCGGGTCTGGGCGTAGACGGTCACCCGCATCGTGTCGAGGTCGACGTACATATCGTTGATGACGGTGACTTCGGGCGAGTTGGGGATCTCAACCGTGGTGACCCAATAGGAGTCGTGGTACAGCACCTGGGCGTTCAGGCCGTCATCGTTTTCAGGGTCCAACGCGTCAACCTCAGAATTCGCTTCATCCGGCTGTGGCGTGTCCAACGCGGCAACCTCAGAAGTCGCAACGTCGGGTTGTGCAGGTTCCACTGCTCCGGTCGTTGCGTCGCTCCCGCATCCTGCGAGCATGATCGCCGATCCCGCAATGCAGACGACCTTCACGAGCCGTTTCACGTCGACGACGCCGGTGATCGACTCAACGTGTTTGAACATGGCTGTTTCTCCAATCGAAGGGCAATCGACCTGCCGACGCCCAGTGGAAGAGAAAGCTAAGACACCAGCCTCAAACGAGACTGAGAAAGGGCTGGGAAAGAGCTGGGAATGCTACGTACGAGCGAGTGGCAGCGAGATGTTGACAGCTGTTCCGCCACCTTGGGTTGTGGCCAAGTCAATAGTTCCACCATGGGCTTTGACGATGCCAGCGGCAATCGACAGTCCAAGGCCAGTTGTCCGCGTGCCCGAGTCGCTCGTCGGGCTGCCCCGATAGAACCGGTCAAACGCGTTCTCAGCCACGTGTGGGGGCATCCCTGGCCCGTCGTCGGTCACGGTGACTACCGCATGACCATCATGGACGCCGAGCGTCACCGCCACCTCGGCACCGGGCGCATGAACCTCAGCGTTCGTGAGTAGGTTGGCCAACACCTGATAGAGCGAATCTCGGTCACCGTCAACAGTGAGGGGACCAACATCGCCCTCATCGAGCGACAGTCGTTCGACTGCGTCAGAGTCCGTCGAGCTGAATGCGGCGTCGGCGACGGCGGCCCTCGCCACCTCGACGAGGTCAACCGCCTCGCTCTCAAAGCCAACCTCGTTGTCGAGCCGAGTGATGGCCAACATCGATTCGACCAACCGCCCAAGACGGGTCGCTTCACTGTTGATCCGACTCATCTGTTTCTCTACCGAGTCGGGGTCGGTCGACGCACCGCTGAGGTAGACCTCGGAGTAGCCAGCGATCGTGGCCAGCGGCGTGCGTAACTCATGGGAGGCTTCGGCAGCGAACCGCGTGACCCGCTCCTCGGCTTCGGTTCGAGCCGCCAACGCGTCTTGGTTCCGGTCGAGCATTCGATTGATCGAGCCAACCAACCGTTTGACGTCGGGGTCGGGTTGTTCGGAGTCGACCCTCCGGTCAAGGTCGCCCTCGACGATTGCGTCAGCGGTCTCGATGATCTTGTCGTACGGCTCGAGGGCAAGTTTGGCGAGTCGAGAGAACATCAAACCAAGCACTACCACTACCCCGAACAGTGTTGTGAACAGGATTCTGGCCAGCGTCCTGACGGTCTGACGAAGCTCGTTCAACGGCTCGGCAATAGCGAGGAAGCCTCCGTCGTCGAGGGCTTCGACCGCTACTCGGAAATTGTGATCAACACCGATTCCTGGCACCGTGAACAACTCGCCTGGGCGGGTTCTGATCTCCTCGATCGACAGGTCAGGACGACCGAGGTCGCGTGCGGCCACCGGCGCCCGTTCGAACCAGATGTCGCCATCGGGACCGAGGACCGTGACCGCTCGCCCCCCTTCGCGACCGGCAGCAAAACCCTCGAGCTCGTCTGGGAACGCTGCTACAAGCACACCGAACGACCCGACGTCATCTGTGAGGCGTTGATCGATGTCGTTCAGTAGTGCTGCTCGGATAGTAACGACACCCGCAACGCCACCGATGACGAAGACGATGGCCAGTGCTGCCAGAAGCAGAACTAACCCTTTACGTCTGGTCACCGGGCCCTACTCCGCAACGTGTACCCAACACCGCGAAGCGTATGGATGAGTGGGTCGCTCTCGTGGTCGAGCTTCTTGCGCAGATAGCTGATGTAGGTCTCTACCGAGCTCTCTTCTCCACCAAAGTCGTAGTGCCACACGTAACTGAGAATCTGTTGTTTCGACAGCACCCGCTCGGCGTTCATCAGCAGATAACGCAACAGGCGCCATTCGGTTGGCGAAAGGTCGATCTCGCGCCCCGCCCGTGTCACCACGTAGGTCGCTTCGTTCATCACGACATCGTCGTACTCGATGAGCTCGGGCTCGGCGGTGCCCGCTGTGGCCCGTTTGAGTACAGCCCGAATACGCACGACGACCTCTTCGAGGCTGAACGGTTTCGTGATGTAGTCGTCGCCACCGATAGCGAAACCGGCGAGAACGTCCGCCTTGGTATCTCGTGCAGTCAAGAAGATGACGGGAACGTCATTTCCCAAAGACCGAAGCCGCCGACACACCTCAAGCCCATCAATATCGGGCATCTTGACGTCGAGCACGATCAGATCAGGGTCAAAGGCTCCCGTCGTACTGAGCGCCTCGAAGCCATTGGCCGCCGTCTGCACCTCGAAGCCTTGAAACCGAAGCGATGTCGACAAAAGGTCGGTCAGATAGTCCTCGTCATCGACAACCAGAAGGCGTTGCTGTTCGACAGACGGCTCACTCATTGCTCCAGTCAAGCAGACCAACCTGGGAATACCCTGGGAATGGCCGACGGCTCGACGACTCGACGGCTACGGCGCTTCAAAGCCTGAGTAGCGGATGCCGGTGAGCTTGGCCATCTGGTCGTCCCAGGTGGCGAGATCTCGCTTCTCGAACTTGCGGAGATGATCGTGACCGCATGCCCGCGCCATGACCTGCATCAACTCGGTGGACGCCTCGAAGAACGTCGCAAGACGTTGGCTGGCCGCGTCAACGTCGAGGCGCGCCCGAAGCTCGGGCTTCTGCGTGGCGATTCCGGCCGGGCAGTTGTTCGAGTTGCACATACGAGCAGCCACACAGCCAACGGCTTGCATAGCCGAGTTCGATACGGCGACTCCGTCAGCACCGAGCGCCATTGCCTTCACGAAGTCGACGGGCACCCGAAGACCGCCAGTGATGATGAGCGTGACCTTTCCGCTCGCTCCCCGTTCGTCGAGGAACCGGCGAGCACGAGCTAGGGCTGGGATTGTCGGCACGCTGATGTGGTTGCGGAAGATCTCCGGCGCAGCGCCTGTGCCACCGCCGCGTCCATCGAGAATGATGTAGTCGACCCCGGCGTCGAGTGCGAAGCCCATGTCTTCCTCGATGTGCTGGGCGCTGAGCTTCATGCCGATCGGAATGCCGCCCGTGACTTCACGGACCCGGTCGCCGAAGCGACGGAAGTCGTCGACGGTGTTCAGATCGGTGAAGGTCGAGGGAGAGATTGCTGGTTCTCCAGCGGGAATCTTCCGAACTTCGGAGATTTTGCCGATGTTCTTCGAACCAGGCAGATGACCGCCAGTTCCCGTCTTTGCGCCCTGGCCGCCCTTGAAGTGAAAGGCTTGCACAAGAGGAAGCAGCTTTTCGTCATAGCCGAACTTTGCGCTAGCGAGTTCGTAGAAGTAGCGACTGTTCGCCTGCTGTTCCTCTGGCAACATGCCGCCCTCCCCCGAGCAAATGCCGGTGCCAGCCCGCTCGGCACCCTTCGCAAGGGAGATCTTTGCTTCTTCCGACAGCGCTCCAAAGCTCATGTCCGAGACAAACAGCGGGATGTCGAGGCGAAGCGGCTTGTCGGCTTCGGGGCCGATGACGAGCTCGGTTCCAACCTCAGCCTCATCGAGGAGCGGCTTGCGCGCCATCTGCGCGGCCATGATCTGGATGTCGTCCCATTCGGGGAGGTCTTTACGAGGAACACCCATCGAGGTCATCGGGCCGTGATGCCCAAGCTTGCTCAGGCCATCACGTGCAAGCTCATGGATGAACGCAACCGTCGGCTCTTCGGGAGTAGCGCGAGCGACAGGTGCACCCGAGTCGCCAACGGCTACCGGGGTTTCCTCGACGGGGGCAGCGCCGCTTCCGTCCGTGCCGACTTGATCGTCGGAGAACTGGGCGTGCGTACCGTCGCAGTACGGAGGCGTGCCGGTGCGCTTGCACGCACACAAATAGGCTTCGCCATCCGATTCGGCGCTGAACATGGTTGGCGAGAACTCAGTGCCACCATGAGAGCCGTCGCAAAACGGCTGGTTTTTTGACTGACCGCATGCACACCACGCGTATTGCTCACCGGCATTCAGCGTCACCGGAACTGGTGTGTTGGCGGCAATGATCGGCTCGGACATGTGGGACCCCTCAAATACTTTCGCTCTGCAACTACTTACGCTCGCACTGTAGGGCAGGTAGTTGCACCCCGCAACTACCTTTGGCAGAGAGTACGCTGCACACATGGCCCAGCTCAGCTCCACCGACGCATTAACGGCATGGCGATCCATACTCAAGACGTTTACTGCCGTGCGAGATGCGCTCGCCGAGGAACTCCGAGACGCTGAAGGACTCGAACTCGAGCACTACGAGGTCCTCCTCATGCTCTATGAGGCAGGGCCAGACGGCATCCGCCCATCCGATCTTGCTGATATGCGACGGATCAGCCGCAGCGGTATCACCCGCCTCGTCGACAAGCTCGAAGCCCGACAGATCGTCGAGCGCAAAGACTGCGGAGACGATGGCCGCGGTCGGGTCCTCGTACTCGGCCGAGAAGGAAAGCGGCTCTTCACCCGCGCTGGCCGAGTTCACCTCGACGGCATCGAACGTCATGTCGGACAGCGGCTGACCAACAAGGACATGGCCGACCTTCAGCGAATCCTGGCCAAGATCGGCGGGACGTGAATACGGACCTCACCCGACGAGACTTCTGGTCACACCTGGGAAGCCTGGTCACACCTGCGAAGCGCTGACGATGCGACGACCCCAGCCGAAGAGCGAGAGTTGCGCCACGAAGCCCCACAGCGACAGCAATCATTGCGCCAGTCAAGCAGATGAACCTGGGAATACCCTGGGAATGGCCAGCAGCTCGACGGCTATGGCGACGTAAGGCCGGTGTCCATTACGCGTCGGCGAGCCACTGCTCACTGAGCTCCCATAGCCGCTCGGCCTGATCGTCGTCACACGCATGAGCGTCAACCCCGATGTATCGAGCGGTGGGGCTTTCGGGGTCGGTCGGCGCGGCGATATTGCAGTCCTCGCAATAGACGCCGGCGACACCGTCAAGGTCGGCGGAGGTAGCTGCCCACAACGTCGTCGACGCTCCCTGCTCAGGAGTTTTGAAACCGGCTTTTGCAAGCTCGGATGGTTCGCCATCCTCACCGAGCCAGCCCAACATCACCATCTCGTCTGTGGAAAGGTGCCGTTGCAGAGGTGTGAAAATCCCGCCGGGGTGTACGGAGAACGCGTGCCCGCCATGGTCCTTCATGCGCCGTGACAGTGCGTTGATGAACAACGCGTTTGCAGTCTTGGCCTGACCGTACGCCTGCCACTTGTCGTACGGCTGATCGTCGTAGTTCACGTCGTCCCAGTTCATTCCCGACAACTTGTGCGCAGTCGATGACAGCGAGACCACTCGGGACCCTGGCGTAGCGGCCAACAACGGCATCAGAGCCTGCGTGAACGCGAAGTGGCCCATGTGACAGATACCGAATTGCGACTCCCAGCCCGGACCGACGCGAGCCTCGGGGCAGGCCATGATGCCTGCGTTGTTGATGAGCAGGTCGAGCGAGCTCAGACTCTCGTTCAGTTCTGCGGTGGCTTGCCTGACCGACCCAAGATCGGCGAGGTCCATTGGAATCGTCGACGCATCGCCAGAGATTCCGGACAGCGCCTCAGCAGCTTTACCCGGAGAGCGAACCGGCACGATCACACGCGCACCGCAATCCACAAGCCCACGAACAGTCTCGAGACCAATGCCGCTATACCCGCCGGTTACGACTGCTGTCTTTCCGGTCAGGTCGATGCCTTCGAGGACTTCGGCCGCGGTACTTTTCGCGTGAAAGTTGTGGTCGACGGGGACTTGATCGGACTGTGCCATTGGTGATGCTCTCCTTTGGGACGACCGGCGGCCCCTCCCCTCAACCTAGAGCTTCGCCAGCAGGCAAACCACACTCCTGCGGCCTAGGAGTCTCGCAGGCTGGCAAAAAACGACTTGAGGGTCTGGGCGCACTCGTCGCCCAACACGTTGTGCTGCACCTCGAAGGTGTGGCGTAGCCGTGGGTCGACGCCAAAGTTGTAGACCGAGCCGACCGCTCCTGCTTCGAGGTCGGGTGCCCCGAAGACGACCTTGTGCATGCGAGCGTTTACCGCCGCACCAGCACACATCGTGCAGGGTTCGAGTGTGCTGATGAGCGTGGCGTTGTCGAGCCGCCATGTGCCGAGCTTTTCGCAGGCGTCTCGCATTGCGAGCACCTCGGCATGCGCTGTTGGATCGTTCGAGAGCTCTCGTTCGTTGTGGCGTGATGCAATGACCTCGCCGTCGACAACAACGAGCGCCCCGACGGGTACATCACCATGGGGAATCGCAAGCTCGGCTTCGGCGAGGGCCTGGCGCATGAGGTCGTCGTATTCCATGTAGAGAAGCTAGCGCTGCCTGCGATCTACAGCGGCCACCAGTGTGGCTCGTCGCAGCTCTGCACGGTTTGTGCGAGTCCATCGCTCAGTTGGCGAACCGTCGGGACCGATGCCATCAGGCTCGGCTCCGCAGCTTCGATCACCTGGTGCGGTCGGCCGCTTCCTGCGAGCGTGACCACCTGACCAAACACCGATGGAGTCCCAGACAGAGTGGGCACGCAGTAGAAGTCCCCGACGTTCCACGAACGATGACCGAGCTCGGTCTCGAGTTCCTGCACGCGCGCCTGCAAACGCAAGAGCTCGGATTGAGCCGCATCGGCGTCGTCAAGATAGGTAGCGTCAGCCATGCACGGTACATCGACCTCTGACCCGGCGGCCTGAAGCCGAAAATTCCGGTCAATGGATACTGATCTCAGAGCTGCCAGTCGTGCCCGGTTTCCTTCTCGGACAGGTCCCACAGCCGCTCCATGACGGCCTTGTCGTATGCGAACGGCTCGAGGGTTCCCTTCCCGACCGGGCCTACCCAATCGTTGCGGCCGGTAGGCCCGTACAGTGCACGCTGTTGCAGGCCGCTTTCGGTCGCGCACATGACCTCGGGGTATGCGCCCTGCTCGGCGGATTGGACCAACGGCGACATGGACATGAGCTTGAACACTGCCCGCGTCGCCAGGTTTCCGCTTGTCGAGATGAGCGAGGTCGCCGACGAACCGGGGTGACAGACGTAGACCTCGACGTCGGAGTTTGCCACTGTCAGACGATCCTGGAGCTCGTAGGCGAACATCATCTGTGCAAGCTTGCTCTGCGAGTACGTCTTGTTCTGGTGATAGTTGTTGTCCCAATTCATGTCGTCGAACTGGATCGTCTTGATGCCCATCTTGTAGCCGAGGCTGGCGACCACCACGATGCGGCCCTGCGACGCTTCGATCCGCTCGAACAGCAGCCCGTTCAGCAGAAAGTGGCCGTAGTGGTTCGTGCCGAGCATGCTCTCGTGACCGTCGACGGTGAGTTTCTGGGTGGGTACCTGCGCAATGGCGGCGTTACAGATAAGGGCGTCGATTTGAGGAACGGTCTCCAGTACCTCCGCTGCGGCGGCGCGAACGCTGTCGAGCGAGGCGAGGTCCATCCGCACAAAGGAGACGTCTGCTGCCGCCCCGAATTCCTCTTTCAGCGTTGCAACTGCGGCCTGGGATCGCTCGGCGCTGCGGTTCAGCATCACGACCTTGGCGCCTTTGCCGAGCAGGATCCGAGATGCCTCGAACCCTACGCCTGCGTTTCCGCCCGTTATGAGGAAGGTCTTACCGTTTTGGGAGCCGAGGCGTTCCGGCGTCCAGCCTTGAGATCCGAATGTCTTGTCTGCCATTGCACCGTTCCTGTCGTCGTGTTGGTTGCACCGCTAATTCGACAATAACTACTGCTACTGAGCATAGATAGACCAAAACCTCCACAATATTTGCCTATTCGTCTCATAGGCCTTGTGTTGTGCCGCATCGTGTCGGTATCTTTGCGTTGTGAGCAAGCAACAGATCCGCCAACTCATCGAAGCCAAGATGCATGAAGACGGCCTCGTGGACGCTGGCGTCAACGGAGTACAGCTTTTCCGTGTCACCGAACCGGTTCGCTGCACACCAGCGGTCTATGAGCCGACGCTCGTAGCAATCGTGAGCGGCACGAAAGAAGCCATCATCGACGGCACCTCACATGTGTATGACAGCAGCCAATACATGTGCTGCGCGATCTCCATGCCCGTCGAGGCGGGAACACCGATGGCGTCTCCGGACAACCCACTCCTCGGCGTACAAATCGCGTTAGATTCCCGGCTTATGACCGAGCTCGCAATCGAGATGGAGAACGCAGCGGGGGCCATCCGAGAATCTCAAGGCGGCCCACTCCCCAAGGGGTTCGCTCTCGCTCATTGGGACGACGACTTCACTGAAGCTTTGCTGCGCCTGGTACAACTCGTCGACTTCCCAACCGGGACCGCGGTGCTTGGAGAGGGTCGACTTCGCGAGGTGTACTACGCCCTCTTGAATAGCGACGCCGGCGCCGCAGCGAGGCGCGCCTTCGGCGTGGGTAACGAAATCGCACGACTCATCGAGCACGTGTCCGCTCACCTCAACGAAGAGATCACCATTGAAGACATGGCTGCCCACGTCGGCATGAGCCGGGCCGTGTTTCATCGCAAGTTCAAAGAGGCCACCACGATGTCTCCGCTTCAGTTCGTAAAAGGCATCCGCCTGAACAACGCCGCCATGAAAATGGCCGGCGGAATGACCGTTCACGAAGCGGCGATGGACGTCGGATACGCCAGCCCCTCCCAGTTCAGCCGGGAGTTCAAACGCGCATACGGGCAGTCACCCAAACAGTGGAGCACCTCCGCCCAGCCACTACCCGCTGGATAGTCAACAGCTAGCGCTCGTTGCCCCGATCGGCAGGGTGAGCAGAATCGAGGTTCCTGTGCCGGGACCCGACCGAACAGTGATCGACCCTCCGTGCGCTTCGACCACTGTCTTGGCGATCGAAAGGCCCAAGCCTCTTCCGCCCTTGGCACTGTCGCGCCCATCATCCCCGCGATAGAAGCGGTCGAAGAGGTGCTCGCTTTGCATCGGCGGTATGCCAGGACCGTGGTCGGTGACGCTGATTTGTACGGTGCCAGCCTCGAGCGACGCTGCTAACTCGAGCCCGGCCCCGGCTGGTGTATGGCGAAGTGCATTCGATGTTGCTGCCGTGATTGCTTGGGTGAGCAGATCCCGGTCGGCACGAACCACCAAACCGTCAGCCACTCCTTCGCAATCCACTCGACGATCGGGCTGGATCGCTGCGGAGTCGGCCGCAATATCGGTGAGCAGTCGAGTGAGGTCGAGATCGACGAGGTCGAGCGGGCGACCTTCGTCGAG
>CALKGG010000031.1 GCA_938084885.1 uncultured Acidimicrobiales bacterium | reverse complement strand
CAGCTCACAAAAGCGCTCTCTCGCCTGACTGTTCTCGAAAACATGAAGCTGGGTGCGAAAGATCAGCCCGGCGAGAGTTTCAGCAAGGCATTGTTCTCGCCGCTGTGGAAGGCCCGTGAGAAAGAGGTCGAGGAGCAGGCCGCAGGTTTGCTCGACCGCTTCAACATGACGCACATGTCGGATCAGTTTGCGGGCACATTGTCGGGCGGCCAGCGCAAGCTCGTCGAAATGGCTCGGGCGCTCATGACCGAACCAGAACTCGTGATGCTCGATGAGCCAATGGCTGGCGTCAATCCGGCGCTCACCCAGTCGTTGCTTGGACACGTCAAGCGGCTGCGCGCCGAAGGTCGAACCGTGATCTTCGTCGAACACGACATGGACGTGGTTCGAGATATTTCCGATTGGGTGGTGGTCATGGCCGAAGGCAAGATCATCGCCGAAGGTACCCCCGACGACATTGGACAGAACCAGGCCGTGGTCGACGCGTACCTTGGTTCGCATCACGACACCGATCTCAGCTTCGATGACGACGGCGAACCCGTCGGCGACGAAAGCCCATTGGTTGCGACCACGGAGGAAGACGAATGAGTAAGGAACTTCTGGTCCACGTCGATGACGTCCGGGCTGGGTATGTGCCCGGTGTCGACATCCTCAACGGATGCTCGCTCGAGCTCGCCCCTGGCGAACTCGTTGGAATCATTGGCCCGAACGGTGCAGGTAAGTCGACGCTGCTCAAGGCGCTCTTTGGTCTGCTCGACGTTCGTGAAGGTGCAGTCACCTACAAAGGTGACGACATCACCGGCATGACAGCACATGAGCTTGTGAGCCGCGGGATTGGCTACGTCCCGCAGAACAACAACGTGTTTCCCTCGTTGAGCATTTCTGAGAATCTCGAAATGGGAGTGTTCCTTCGCCCAAAGGAATTCAAGTCGCGCCTCGAGTTTGTGACCGACATGTTCCCTCGTCTCGGCGAACGCCTCAACCAGCGCGCAGGTTCACTCTCCGGGGGCGAACGACAGATGCTCGCAATGAGCCGAGCCCTCATGATGGACCCCGAGGTTTTGCTGCTCGACGAGCCGTCGGCGGGTCTTTCTCCTGTGCTCCAAGATCAAGTCTTCATCAATACCAAGCAGATCAATACCGCTGGTGTTGCCGTTGTCATGGTCGAACAGAATGCGGCTCGCTGCCTGCAAATTTGTGACCGCGGATACGTGCTCGATCAGGGCCGAAACGCCTACACCGACACGGGAAAGAACTTGCTCACCGATCCAAACGTGATTGCGCTGTACCTGGGAACGCTCGCCCAGAAGGCTCGCTAGTTCGGGAGTATGGCCATTCGGTCGTCTCCTTGTTGCCCAGTAGTAGCGCTGTTCCCGTTGCGGCCTACGTGAACGCTGGGTTTCGATAAAATGAAGCCGCGTTGAGTCGAGGTCATTCAACCTCTAGGCTTTAGCGGCTACACAGGATCTGCCCAAACGGAGGGGTTGGGTCCAAGGATGAAAGGTCCTGATTTTATATGACAAAAAGAATGCTCAAGATGCTTGGCATGCTGCTCGCAATCGTCATGGTTGCAGCTGCATGCGGAAGCACCGTAGACGACGTGACTGAGGCTGCCGGTGAGGTAGTCGATGAGGTCGAAGAAGTCGTCGAAGGTGACGAAGAAGAAGCCATGGAAGATGAAGAAGAAGCCATGGAAGATGATGAAGAAGCCATGGAAGACGAAGAAGAGGCTGCCGCTGGCGGCGAGCTCGTTATCGGCACCATCTTCCCAGTAACCGGCGACCTTGCATTCCTCGGCCCAGCCGAAATTGGTGGCGCTGAACTCGCAGTTCGTGACATCAACGAAGCTGGCGGTGTCTTTGGCACCGACGTCGTCCTTATCCAGGGCGACTCTGGCGACACCACCACCGACACGGCAAACGTCGAGGTCGATCGTCTCCTCGCTGAGGGCGCTGACGCGATCATGGGTGCTGCTTCATCTGCAGTGTCCTTCACCGTCATCGACAAGATCACCGCTGCTGGCGTTATCCAGTTCTCGCCAGCAAACACGTCGCCTGACTTCACCACCTACGACGACAACGGTCTGTACTTCCGTACCGCTCCGTCGGATCTGCTCCAGGGTCGCGTGCTCGCAAACCAGGTCCTCGACCAGGGCAACGCAACCGCCTCGGTCATGTTCCGCCAGGAATCATACGGAACCGGCCTTGCCGACGCATTCCGTGAGAACTTCGAAGCTGCCGGTGGCACCATCGACGAGTTCATTGGTTACGCAGTCGACACCGAGAGCTTCGACGCTGAGGTTGACGCACTTGTCAACGCTGGTTCCGACGCAATCATCGTCATTGGCTTTGCTGAGTCCGCAAACATCCTGACCACCATGCACGAGCGTGGCGTAGGACCAACCTCTGACACGAACGTGTGGGGCGTTGACGGTAACGCAGGCATCGACGGCGAGCTCGCTGACCCATCGATCCTCGAAGGCTTCAGCCAGACCTCTCCATCGGTTGACCTTGGCACCATCTCGGCATTCGTCGAGCGTCTCCAGGGTGAGATCGGCGAGGAAGAAGCAACCGTCTTTGGCGCAGAGACCTACGACTCGGTCATCATCACCGCACTCGCAGCAGCAGTTGCTGGCAGCGACGGTGGACCAGCCATCGCCGCTGAGGTCAACGGTGTAACCCGTGACGGTACCAAGTGCACCACGTTCGCCGAGTGCATCGAACTCGTCGACGCCGGCGAAGACATCGACTACGACGGCCTTGGTGGCCCATACGAGTTCGTTGAAGCTGGCGAGCCAGCCGCTGCATCGTTCCGCATCGACACCTACGGCACCGAAGGTGCAACCGACGAAGCAGCTTCCTACGTCTTTGCTTCATAAGTAACTGAACCCCACGGTCGTCTTCACGACGGCATGGTGTTTTTGAAATTCGAATGTGGAGCCCGGCCGCAAGGCCGGGCTCCCGTCGTTTTCGGGTGCGAACCGCACGGATCTGCTGGGTTAGCTTTGGCTATGGTTTCTCATGCTGCCGTCGTGCTCCCTGCGACCGACCTCTCTGCGGACATGGCGCTGTTGGAGTCAGCCGGGTTTTTCCTCGACATCATCTTTCCCGCCGACGAGCCCCGTCGAGCAGAGTTGTCCGGGCACGGAATCAATATCGTGCTCGACACGCAGCTCGAGGTGCCGCCACCAACGATTGAGTTGTTGGACATCGAGCCGTTCGAGACCTCGGGCGGTGCGCTGTTCATTTCCGCGCCTGACGCACTGCTCGCCGTGCCGCCCCGCAACGACACGTTCGTGCATACCCAAGGTGGGGGATTTGGGATGGGACGGGCGGGTATGGAGTATCGCGATCTCATTCCCCAACGTCACGGTGGACGCGTCATTGGTTCACATATTCGAGTTCCCGGCAGCGGCACCGTGGCCGACTATGTGCATTTCCACGACGTCGCGTTCCAGATGATCTGGTGTCTGTCGGGCCGGGTGAAGCTGGTGTACGAAGATCAGGGCGACCCGTTCTGGATGGAGGCTGGCGATTGTGTCGTGCAGCCACCGGGGATTCGCCATCGGGTGCTCGAGAGCGAAGACGACCTGGAAGTGATCGAGGTGGCGCTTCCGGCCGAACACCGCACCCGTATCGACCATCAGCTTGCGCTCCCGAACGGAGCCGACGAGGGCCGCGAGTATGGAGGCCAACGCTTCTTGTTCGAACGGTCAGCTGAGCGGGAAGGGCAAAACAACGATGGTTGGGAGGTGGCCAAAACCGGTGTCTCGGTTTCGACCGCTGGACTCGCCACAGTGCGGACGCTTCGGGCGACGCCGACCTCGGGTGAACTCACCGGCGTCAACAATGGCGACCTCTGTCTGTTCGTTGTTCTCTCTGGATCTGCAGCGATGACGTCGGGATCACACGACATCGAGATTTCGACGCACGATTCGGTGGCGATTCCCCACGGCGAGCAGTGGAGATTCGACGCGACAGTCACCGATTTCCATGCACTACATATCGAGGTAGGAGGGGTGAGTTGAATGCGTGAACCAACCACGGCAGGGCGCGACCCGGCGTTTCGGACCGGAACCGAGGTTGCGGCCTTGCTCCCGTGGCCCGAGCTGATCTCTGCGATCGAAACCATCCTGATCGAGCCCGGTGGTTTTGCCCCCGAACGAACCGTGCACACGGTGGGGCATCCATCTGGAAACGACGTTGCGCTGTTGATGAAGCCGGGCTGGGTGGTCGGCGAGGTGATTGCGATCAAAGCCGTCACCTTCTTCCCCGATAACGGCCAGCTCGATTTGCCCACGATCAACGCTGGCGTCCTGCTGTTCGATGGCATGGATGGCACGTTTCTCGGTGCGTGCGATGGGAACGAGCTCACGACACGACGGACCGCGGCGGCATCTGCGGTGGCCGCGAAGAGGCTCGCCCGCGACGATGCCAAGCGATTGCTCGTCATCGGAACTGGTGCGCTTAGCCCCATGACGGCGCTGGCGCACTGCGCCGTGCGTGACTACGACATCGTCGAGGTGTGGGGCCGCAACGAGGACAAGGCACGAGAGGTAGCGAACCATCTCGTAACGCACAACATCACCGCTCGTTCAGTCGACGATCTCGACGCCGCGGTGGCCGAAGCAGACGTGATTACGTGTGTCACCGGAGCGACATCACCACTGGTGAGAGGGGCGTTGCTCAGGCCCGGAACGCACGTCGATCTGATCGGCGCGTTTACACCCGAGATGCGCGAGTCTGACGATGAGGTGATTCGGCGTGGCACCGTGTTCCTCGATACGCGAGATGACGGTTCGATCTCGGGCGATATCTCCCAACCGTTGGCGGCTGGCATCATGACGATGGATGACGTTGCAGCCGACCTGAGCGAACTCGTGAACGGCCATCACAATGGCCGGTCATCAGCCGAGGAGATCACCGTGTTCAAGAGTGCAGGGTTCGCTCTCGAAGATGTTGCAGCTGCTCGGCTGGTGTTTCGCCAATAGGTGATCAACCGATAGGTTTCGCTTCATGAAGAGCACCCATGCCGCGGTCATCGACGAACGAAATGCCGACGTGCAGATCTACATCAACGGCGAGTTCTTTCACCGCAACGAAGCCAAGATTTCGGTCTTCGACAGCGGCTTTCTTGTCGGTGACGGCATTTGGGAAGGCATTCGCCTGCATCATGGCGTCTTTGCGTTTCTCGATCGTCACCTCGACCGGCTGTTTGCCGGCGCGAAAGCTATCGACCTCGAGATCGGCACTCGAGAAGAGATCGTCGCTGCGCTTCGAGCGACCGTCGACGCGAACGAGATGGATGACAACGTTCATGTGCGTTTGATGATTACCCGAGGCAACAAGAAGACGCCGTCGCAGCATCCGTCGAACAACATTGGCGGGCCCAACGTGGTCATCATCGCCGAGCACAAGAAGGCCGACCCAACGGTTACGGCCGAAGGCATCTCGTTATTCACCGCGACCGTCCGCCGGCCCGGCCCCGATGTGCTCGACCAGAATCTCAACTGTCATTCGAAACTGCACGAAGTCATCGCGCTCATCCAGGCGGTCGGGGCCGGTGCCGACGAGGCGCTCATGCTCGATGTCAACGGTGCGGTCGCCACGTGCAATGCGACCAACTTCTTCATCATTCGTCGCGGCGAGGTGTGGACGTCGACCGGTTTCTACAACCTGCCCGGCAT
Source organism: uncultured Acidimicrobiales bacterium (assembly GCA_938084885.1). Lineage (GTDB taxonomy): Bacteria > Actinomycetota > Acidimicrobiia > Acidimicrobiales > SHLQ01 > SHLQ01. The sequence continues at coordinate 12,891 of CALKGG010000031.1, read as the reverse complement.
CACCCGAGCGTTGGTGATCGAGACGGCCCGTGCAGCGGGCATCACCGTGCTCGAGAAGGACTTCTCGCTCACCGATGTGTACGCCGCTGAAGAGGTGTTCGTCACGGGAACGTTCGGAGGGTTGACACCGGTGCGCGAAGTCGACGGACGAAGCATCGGCGACGGCAGCGGCACGATTGGGCCGATGACCAAGCGGTTGATTGGACTCTACCGAGACGCTATCGACGCCGATGTCGCGCACGCGCAGCTCTGACAGACTGAAACCTAAAAGGAGAGCCCCATGATTTTGATTGCTGGCACGATTCGTATCGAGGAAGAGCACCGCGAGGCAGCGGTGGCGGCAATGGTCGAGATGATGACCGAGACTCGCAAAGAAGCGGGTTGTGTGTCCTATGATTTCTCGGGCGATTTCTCGGACCCGACGGTGATTCACCTGTTCGAGGAGTGGGAGACCATCGAGCACCTGCAGGCGCATTTTGTTGCACCGCATATGGCGGCGTTTCAGAACAAGCTGGGCCTGCTTGGATCGATTGAGCGCAACATCTTCAAATACTCAGCCGACGGCAAGGACGCGCTCTAGCGTTGAGCGTTGCACGTAGCCAATGAGCCTCCGCATCAATATGTGGTCGAGCCCACGAAACCTCTCGACCGCACTCATGTACTCGTGGCGTCAGCGAGCCGACACGACCGTGGTCGACGAACCGTTGTACGGGTATTACCTGGCTGAGTCGGGCAGATCGCATCCGGGCGATGCCGAGGTGATGCAATCTCAATGCGTCGATGGCCACGCCGTCGTCGACGACGTGTTGATGGCCGACTACGACACGCCGGTCGTGTTCTTCAAGCAGATGGCGAAGCACGTGCTCACCCTCGACCGAAGTTTCATGGCCAACGGACCGAACGTCTTGCTCACCCGTGAGCCGACCGAGATGTTGTCGTCGTTGCAGGTACAGCTTCCCGACGTGACGATTGATGACACCGGTTTCGGCGAACTGTTGTCGATTCTCGACGGGTTGGTGGCGGCGGGAAACTCTCCCATCGTCGTCGACAGCACGACCTTGTTACGAGACCCGCGCTCTGTGCTCACCCAACTGTGTGAGCGGGTCGGGCTCGAGTTCGATGAGGTCATGCTGTCGTGGCCCGCTGGCCCGAAGCCCGAAGACGGCGTGTGGGCGCCACACTGGTACGACCGCGTGTGGGAGTCGACCGGTTGGGCTCCTTATGTGGCAAAGAACGTCGAGCTCAACAACGCAGCCAAGGCCGCGCTCGCCGAAGCCCAAGCCGCGTACGACCAGCTAGCGAACTACGCAATCACGATCTGATGGAGACCGACGTCTCGAACGGCTGGTCGTCGGAGAGCTGATCTCACGAGAACGTGTCGCTATTGCGCCGATGGCCGCACTGCGCAGCGGCGAATTGGTGGAAATCGCTGGCAGTTTCATCTGCTGCGGCGAATATTTGAAAGAGTCTGGAATCTTCTGAGGGGAAGTGGGATTGGCCCGCTACCGTAGAACGCCGCGGGGTGGAGCAGTCTGGTAGCTCGTCGGGCTCATAATCCGAAGGTCGCTGGTTCAAATCCAGCCCCCGCCACCAAGTGATGTCTAACGACATTGGAAACCCTCGAACCATAGGTTCGGGGGTTTCGTCGTTCCACCGAGGTTTTTGTGAAGGATTTCGAACCCATACGGTTCAAAATCCTTCACAAATCCCTAGTGGGTGGGCTGGTCGCTGATCTGGAAAATGGTGTCTTCGCGGAAATCGGGAGCCGGTCCGGCATCGAGGCCCTCGTACACCGAGCCCGGAACCGAGATGTCGGCCAGATACAGGTCGCCCACGGCGGGGTGTGTGCGCAACCCCACCTTTGGCAGCGCCAGAGTTAGAGTTGCATCGGCGCGGACGTGAGGGTCGAACGCCACTCCGGTGGCTGTATCGAGGCCACTCGGCGTGTCGAGCGAAAGCACCGGCGCCAACGACGCGTCCATGTCGGCAATGACCGTGCCAGCCTGTCCGCGGGGTGCGCCTTTCAACGAGTAGCCAATCACGGCGTCGATCACGAGGTCGGCATTGTTGGGAACCTCAGCAAGGACAGGCACCCCAAGACGTTCGATGATGTCGAACTGATGCTTGGGAATCGGGCCAAAACGATCGGGCGTCGTTGCGAGCACCACCCGAACCGGAAGCCCTGCGACAACCAGGTGACGTGCCGCCACCAACCCGCCACCACCGTTTCCGCCAGAACCGACCGCGACCACCGGTGCCGTTGGTCCGTAGCGAGCAAGCGCGAGCCGAGCGAGGTTACGGCCCGCATTTTCCATCATCTGGATGAGTTGAATGCCAAGATCTTCGATCATCACACGGTCGACCTCGATCATCTGATCGGTGGTCAACCAGCCGACGCTGCCAGCAGGGACGGTCGGAAAAGGTGAGCTCATGGTGAGGATCGTATCTAGCGAAAAGCCGACGCTGGAAGATCGGTGACCGCGTTATTAGCGAGGGCGCTAGCGATCGTGTCGGCTACATCTTCGGGATCGAGCCCGGCCGCAAAGTTGGGTGCCGTGCCCGCAATTGCACGGCCCACCAACCCGGTTTCGGTGTGGGGTGGGCGCACATCGAGCACTCGCACCTTCTTGCGGCGAGCCTCTCGGGCAAACCCCTCGTTGAATGACCGAAGCGCCGCCTTCGATGCGCCATAGGCCGCCATACCCGGCATGTTTTGTTCGGCAATGACCCCTGAGATCGACGCGATCGTTCCGCCGGCGCTCATGGACCGAAGCACTGCTTTCGACAGAAACATTGCGCTGAAGGCATTGGTGAGAAAGAGCTCTTCGACAACGTCGGAATCAAGCGTGGCGACCTCGCCGAACGCAACAATCCCCATGGCGTTCACCACCACGTCGATCTGTCCAGTGGGCTCGGCAGCCGCCTGCGCGACATCATCGACCGCCATTGGGTCGCGCAAGTCGGCAACGATTCGGCGAACGTGACCATCGGGAGCCGAATTCGCCACTGCGTCGAGCGCATCGCGACGCCGCCCAACGAGGGTCAGCCCGGCCCCGCCAGCAGCCAATCGCTCGGCAATCCGTGACCCGAGCGCTCCGCTCGCTCCAATAACGAGCGCCTGCGTGTCGGCAAATGTTCCAGTGAAATCCATGTGTCGAGTTAATCAATTCCTGGCCGTGTGTGGAGGACCGATCGAATATGACCACACTGGAGGCGTGGATGTTCTTGAGGCCCTCCGGGACGAACTTCGAAAGCTTGAACGCGTCGTCGTTGCCTTTAGCGGGGGAGTGGATTCGGCGTTGCTGGCCTATGTCGCAGCCGAAACACTCGGCGCCGAAAATGCAGTAGCGGTCACCGCGGTGTCGCCATCGCTGGCTGGCATCGAGCGTCACGACTGCGAATCGCTCGCCGCGAACTGGGGCCTCGACTGGCGCGAGGTCGAGACCCTCGAGATGGAGAACGCGGCCTACCGGCTCAACGACGGAAACCGGTGCTTTCACTGCAAAGACGCGTTAATGGACGTGGTTGAACCAATCGCCACCGAGCTCGACGCGACCGTCATCCTCGGCGTCAACCTCGACGACCTCGGCGACCATCGCCCCGGCCAGCACGCCGCTGCCGAACGCGGCGCGCAGTTTCCATTCGTCGATGCTGGGCTCGACAAAGACGCCGTCCGCTCGGCGAGTCGTCATCTCGGGTTGTCAACCGCCGACAAACCCGCGGCCGCGTGTCTCGCGTCCCGCATCCCCTACGGCACGCCGGTCACGATCGAACGGTTGACGTCGGTCGAGGGAGCAGAGCTTGCGCTCAAACAGTTGGGCTTTGGCGAGGTGCGTGTCCGCCACTACGAAGACACTGCACGAATCGAAGTCCCAGTCGCTGCGCTGGCCCGTGTCGTCGAACATCGTGACAGCGTGATCGCTGCGGTCAAGCAGGCCGGTTTCCGCTATGTGACCCTCGACCTTGAGGGTCTTCGTAGTGGCAACCTCAATCAGGCGCTGTCCTCGAGCCTCTCAGATCAAACGTAACGGCCCGCCAGCCCGCGTGTGGGCAAGCATGGGGCACCTCGCCAAGATGTGCCTACAGGCTCGACAGGAGTGCTTCGAGTTTTCCGATCGCCATTTCCCAGCCTTGGCCTCCGGGTGAGTCTGCTGGCACGCCGATGTGGGTCATGGTCATCTTGGTGCCACCGTCGACGTCTTCGAGATTGACCTCGACCGTCGTGGTCATGTCGGTGCCTTCTGGCATGCCCATGGCTTCGGGTGGGGTTGGGTTGCCGTCGGCGTCGCACATCATGTCGGTGTAGACGAGGCGGGTGACGGGGGTGACCTCGACGAACGATCCGGTGAACCACATTTGCATGTCGCCGTTTGGAGTGCTCATCTCCATGCAGATGAGGCGCTTGCCGTCAACGGTGGTGTCCATCTCGGCGGTCGGGATCGACGCTCCCGGCGGGCCGTACCACTTGGCGAAGTTGTCGGCCTCGGCCCACATTGACCACACGGTCTCGATCGGAGTGTCGAAGGTGCGCTCGATGGCGACCCATGCTGGTTGGTTCATTGCTCAGTCTTTCGTTGCGATGGTTCGTATTGGGAAGGATAGAGGGAAGGTTACACTCGAACAGTTGTACTACGAACAATCGTTCGATACAGTGTTCGTTCCCGGGCGGAGACCCGTTGCAGTATTCCAGAAGTCATCCCTACTTGAAGAGGTTTCCGACATGCGTACCGAAGCACGACCCGCCCCTATCACTCCTATGGCCCCAACAACGGCAGCACATCGCCGTCGGCGGCATCTGTCGGTGTACCACCGGGCGCTCCGCTCGGCCAAGACCCCCGAGCAACGAGCAGTTGTCGCCGAGCGATATCGCAAGCTCTTCGCCGAGGGAGCCAAAGCCCCCGTGGCGATTCTCGGGCCCGCAGTCACCGAACCAACCCAGCTGCGGGTCGTTCCCCAATCCGTTGTCAGACTCGCTTCGTAGTCTCTGCATATGGCAAAGACCAAGACCGTTTTCCTCTGCCGATCCTGCGGCCACAAGGCGCACAAGTGGGTTGGACAATGTCCTGATTGCAACGAGTGGAATACTCACGACGAAGAACTCGCCAATCGAGTTTCCGCTGCGCCTGCGCTCCTGAATGAAGCACCTCGGCGTATCACCGAGATCACGTCGGTCGATTTTCAACCAACGGGTACCGGCCTTCCCGAACTCGATCGGGTGCTCGGTGGCGGCATCGTTACGGGTTCGGTCACCCTTGTCGGAGGTGAGCCGGGTATTGGCAAGTCCACGCTGCTGCTGCAAGCTGCGGCGGCGCTGGCGGAACAAGGCAAGACGTGTCTCTACGTATCGGCGGAGGAGTCGAGCGAACAGGTTCGCCTCCGTGCCGAGCGCCTCGGCGCCGTGGTCGACAACCTGTGGTTGGTCTCGGAAACATCTCTGCCTGCTGTTCTCCAACATTGCGATGCATTGTCACCCGACTTCGTCGTTGTCGACTCCATCCAGACCGTGCACGACCCGGACCTCACGTCGGCTCCGGGCTCTGTTGGTCAGGTGCGCCATTGCGCGCACATCATGGTCACCGAAGCCAAAAAGCGTCGAATGAGCACCGTGCTCGTTGGCCACGTCACCAAAGAAGGCGGACTCGCCGGACCACGTGCTCTCGAACACGTCGTCGACACGGTGCTTGCCTTCGAAGGCGACCGCCACCATGCGCTTCGACTTTTGCGGGCGGTCAAACACCGCTTCGGCGCGACCGACGAACTCGGAGTCTTCGAGATGTTGGGCAGCGGTCTCGAGTCGGTCAGCGATCCGAGCCGGTTGTTTCTTTCCGATCGAGCAAAGGGTGTTGCCGGGTCGATTGTTGTCCCGGTGCTCGACGGTCAGCGTCCGCTCCTCGTCGAAGTGCAGTCGCTCGTGGCCCCGTCGCCGCTCGCGTCTCCACGGCGTTCGGCTCAGGGTGTCGACAACGGTCGACTTTCGCTGATAATTGCGGTCCTCGAGCGGCGTTCGAATATCGGTTTCGCAAAGACCGACGTCTTTACCTCCGCGATCGGTGGGGTCAAAGTTGCCGAACCGGCCGCCGATCTCGGCATCGCGCTCGCGCTGGCATCGTCGGTCACCGGCAACGCTCTCGATTCGAGTTTGGTGGCGTGCGGAGAGATTGGATTGGCCGGAGAGTTGCGCCAATCCGCTCACACCGAGCGGCGGCTGATCGAGGCTGCCAGGGTTGGGTTCACTCGTGCAGTGATCCCAGCCGGGGCCCCACCAACCCCCGACGGAATTCTGGGCCTTCGCGCCGAAACGCTCACCGAAGCACTGCATCTCACCGGCATGATCGGCGGCCAGGACAGCGGGTTCTCCCGTCCTCCCGGGCGCGGCGGAGTTGCAACGAACAGGCAAGGTCAACGTTCCCAACGCGACCGGCCGTCTCGGCAAGGACCGCCGCGTGGTGATCAACTCACCGGTTCAGAACCCGACATCGACTGGGGTGTCGTCCGCCCATTGCGGCCGCTCGACAACGAGTAACGCCGCTAGCACCTGCAGCTCGACGGCTATCCGCAGCGAATTCGGCTGTTTCGTGTCAGGGAAAACCCTGAGACAAAGTTCAGGGCATCCCCTGATGACAGGTGTCCGCACGGTCGTGAAGATGGTCGTACGCCACCGATGCGGGAGGCGTACGACTAGCGGGAGACCTAACATGACGATGCTCGAATCACGTACACAAGCCATACCTGAGGTAGTTGCTGCTCGAGCCGAGCAGGCCCGGAAGGTGTATGGCGAAGGTGAAACCCAAGTGGTCGCACTCGACTCGGTCGACGTGTCGTTCTTTGCCGGAGAATTCACGGCGATCATGGGGCCATCGGGTTCTGGCAAGTCGACGCTGATGCATAGCTTGGCTGGCCTCGACCGGCTGACGTCGGGTCGGGTGGTCATTGGCGATGTCGACCTCTCGCAACTCTCCGAACGAGACCTCACGTTGCTGCGGCGCACCAAGATCGGGTTTGTCTTTCAAGCGTTCAACCTGATCCCGACACTCACCGCCGAGGAGAACATCACCCTTCCTATCGACCTCGGCAGGGCCGCACCCGATATGGCATGGATCGATGAGGTTGTGCGAGCAGTCGGGCTATCTGATCGTCTTGGTCACAAGCCCAACGAGTTATCCGGTGGACAACAGCAGCGTGTTGCTGTGGCTCGGGCCTTGGCATCGCGCCCACAAGTCGTCTTTGCCGACGAGCCCACGGGAAACCTGGACAGCACAACGGGCGCAGCCATTCTCGACTTCATGCGAAACGCCGTGCGCCAATATCACCAGACCATCGTCATGGTGACCCACGATCCGGTTGCGGCCTCATATGCCGATCGGGTGCTCTTTCTCGCTGATGGCCAGATCCGTAGCGAACTACGAGATCCAAATACCGACTCGATCCTGGCGGCCCTCCGGTCGCCAGCGCAGACGGCGTCGAACGATTCGGGACGGAACTGAACCATGTGGAACATCACGAGAAAGAACGTTGCCGCAAACAAGGTCCGACTTGCCCTCACTGCGCTGGCCATCGTGCTCGGCGTCGGGTTTGTATCGTCGGCCAATATTCTCAGCGACGGCCTGCGAGATTCCTTTGGCGATCTGGCCGCCGAGATCGTCGATGGCACCGACCTGCAAGTTGATCGTGTCGACTCCGACGCTCCGCTGACTCGCGCCGACGTTGAGCGAATCGAAGTCGTCCCCGGCGTCCGTGTGGCCGAGGGGAACTACGGCGAGGACACCGTCTTCCCAGTTCGCCCCGACGGAACACTTGTGCGCCCCGAGGGCCCGCCTGTTCTGGCCTTTAGCTGGACTGTCGATGAGCAACTGAACCCCTCGGCAATCGAGCAAGGCCGGGCCCCAGAAGGTCCAGGCGAGTGGATCGTCGACTTCAGTACGGCCGAGCGAGAAGGCTTCGTCATTGGCGAAACCTACGACCTTGTCGTACCGACCGCTGAGGGATTCGCCGCCGCCGAACTCGTCGGGACATTCCGCTTCGGCGAAGACAATCAGACCAACGGTGCGGTCCTTCTCGCCTTTGAAACCACCACCGCAGCCGTCTTGCTCGACCAAACGGACTTTGCGAGCGTGTCGATCGCCATCGACGGAACCCGGCCGGTCAGTACTGTCCGCACCGACGTCGAAGGTCTCTTCACTGATGGGTACGAAGTGCTCGATACCGCCGACCTCAATGCCGAGACGAGCGCAGGCTTCAACCAAGCAATCACGATCTTTGCCTGGGTGCTCCGCTCGTTCGCCATCATTGCGTTGTTCGTCTCGATCTTCATCATTGCCAACACATTCAACATTGTGATGAGTCAACGAGTTCGTGAGCTCGGTCTTCTTCGAGCCGTCGGAGCAACACCGAGGCAAGTGCGCCGAGCGGTCCTTGGCGAAGCACTCATCGTTGGACTCATTGCGTCAGCCACCGGCATCGTTGTCGGTCTCGGACTTGCCTACGGCCTCGAAGCAGCGCTGAACGGAATCGGCGCCGAGCTTCCTCCATTCGACAAGCCGCTCTCGCTCCAAACCATTGCAATTGGCATGACGGTTGGCGTGGTGGTCACGCTCGTCTCGGCATGGGTACCCGCCCGCCGGGCTGGCCGAACGTCTCCAGTAACGGCGATCAGCGGCAGTGACGGAACCGACGCTGGCAGCAGACGGTCGACGATCATCGGCGGTGTTCTCGCCGTTCTCGGAGGCGCGTTGACGGGCATTGCGCTCTTCGGAGGCATCGAGACCACGTCGACGCTCCTGATTCTCCTCGGGGTGGGTGCCGCGCTCTTCCTCGTTGGAATCACGTTGCTCAGTTCGCTGGTCGCGGCGCCGATCAGCCGCGCCCTCGGCGCACCACTCGCGGCGATCTACAAGCGCCCTGGTTTCTTGGCGAAAGAAAACGCTGCACGTAACCCCAAGCGCACCGCTACAACCGCCGCCGCGTTGATGATTGGCCTGTCGCTCGTGTCCATGGCATTCGTCATTGGACAAACGCTCAAGAGCGATCTGAACACGCTCCTGGAGACGACGGTCCAAGCCGACTACGCCGCCTTCCCAAACACCAGCGGATTGGTCCCCGAATCAATCGTCTCTGACCTTGAGGCAGCCCCCGAGTTCGACACCGTCGTTGGCTTCAAATACTGGAGTACCGACGTCAACGGACGTGAGGGAACCGAGATCGGTACGACCGATTTTGATCAGCTGAACGCCGTTCTCGACCTCGACCTCGTTGACGGCGACTTTAGTGAGGTCACCAATGACACCACCGCAATCTGGGAGGGCTTCGCCGAAGACAACGGGCTGGCCCTCGGCGACTCGGTGACTGTTCTGCTCGAAAACGACACCACCACCGAGCTCACCATCGTGGCCGTCTTTGCCGACAGCAACATCTTCGAAGGCCTGCTCGTCACCGATACCCGCTGGGACACAATTGGCGAGCAGGACACCTTCGACTGGGTTGGCATCAACGCCGCAGGCGACGACCTCGCCGAGGCAGATGCCGCAATCGAGGCCTTCGCTACGGCATATCCGCAGGTACTCGTTCAGTCCGCGGCCCAATACCGGGCTGACATCACCGGCCAAGTCGACTTCCTGTTGATGATTCTCACGGGTTTCCTCGGCCTCGCCATCCTGATTGCGTTCATTGGCATCGTGAACACAATGGCGCTGAGCGTCTTCGAGCGAACTCGGGAACTCGGCCTGTTACGCGCTGTTGGGATGACCCGGCGCCAAACGCACACGATGGTGCGCTGGGAGGCCGCGATCGTGTCATTGGTCGGCGCAATCTTTGGCGCTGGCGTCGGCGTCCTCTTCGCCGTACTCGTCGTCGTGGCCACACCGGACTTCGTCCTGAACAATCTGTCGATCCCGTGGCTATCGCTGATAGCGCTTGTCGTGGTCGCAGGTTTGATCGGGCTCCTCGCCGGCTTCATGCCAGCACGGCGCGCAGGCAAGCTCGATGTTCTCGATGCAATTGGTTAGCTCCCGAGGAGGGCAGTCGTTGGCACGCGAGGACCGTAGAATTGGCCGTGTGCGTGCCTATGAACCATCCGACGCTGCAGCAGTGTTGGCAATCAATGCCGAGAACGTCCCCGCCGTGGGAGAGATGGACGAAGAGAAGCTTGCGTTCTTTGCTCGAACGGCGACGTTCTTCGTGGTTGCCGAGAATACCAACGATGTCCCATTGGGCTTTCTAATCGGACTCGATAACGACGCTGCGGCCGGCTACACCAGCCCGAACTACGCTCACTTCACTGCGAAGTATGCCGCAGAATTGGCCTACGTCGACCGGGTCGCCGTCACCGAATCCGCCCAAGGACAGGGACTCGGTCCGGCGATGTACAACGCGTTTGAGGCGTGGGCTATTGGATTCGGAAAGGGCGTGCTCGCAGCCGAGGTCAACACGATCCCAGACAACCCGCACTCACACCACTTCCATCAGACGTTCGGTTTCACCGAAACTGGACGCGGACGCCCGTACGGACCCGACGAAGAGGTCGCCTACTACGAAAAGGTATTGCGGCGGGCCTGAGGCCCTTCGCAAACTCGCCTTTTCCTCCGCTTCGCTCCAGAAAACGCGGTATTGCTAGGCGGGCCTGAGGGCCCTTCGCAAACTCGCCTTTTCCTCCGCTTCGCTCCAGAAAACGCGGTATTGCGGCCCTCTTCTAGCGGCTTCGGATCTCGAGTTGCTTGCGGTTGGTGATGGTGTATCGGCGATCGGTTTGGCTTAACCAACCGAGGCGGATAAATGCCGAGATGGCCTTGTTGACCCGCTCGCGAGACGCTCCGACCATGCCCGATAGCTCTTCTTGGGTGATTGGCAGCGTGAACTCGTCGTTGTCGCCAGCAAGCTCCAAGAGGCGCTTTGCTGTGCGACCCGTGACATCGAGGAATACCGAATCGGCCAGCGCTTCGTCCATCGAACGAAGGCGGCGAGCCAGCATGTCGACAACACGCCATAGAAGGTCGGGGTGTTCTTCGTATACCGACCGGACAGGGCCATAGGGAATCTCGGCGACCTTGGAAGGCTCGAGCGCGCGAGCCTCGGCTGATCGGCCGAGGCCATCGAACAATCCCATCTCGCCGAAGAGATCGCCATCCTCCATCAACGCAACAACAGACTCACGACCGTCGATCGACTTGTTTGCGATCGCGATGCGGCCACTGATCACGATGTACAGCGCGTCGGGCTCTTGGGCCTCGGCGAACAGCACATCGCCGCGCCAAAGAGACCGCTCGGATGCCTGTTGTGCGAGTTCGGAAAGGACCGCCTCGTCAACCTCACTGAAGAGATCGACGGAACTAAGAAGAGAGGTTTCGACCATAACGAGGCAATACTAGTGACATGAGCCACTCGCGCGCCGATTCGTCCTCCGATGATCTCAAAAGCGTCTGGACCATCGTCGTAGCCGGAGGCTCCGGATTGCGGTTTGGGGCCCGAAAACAATTCGCCGAAATCGAAGGAAAGACGGTGCTCCAGCGCTCGGTTGACGCCGCCGCAAGCATCTCGGCGGGAGTGGTCGTCGTTCTTCCACACGACGCGGTCGAATCGTCCCGGGTCCACGCCAACGACACTGTTCTGGAGGTGGTTGCGGGTGGAGCGAGCCGGGCCGAGTCGGTTCGAGCCGGACTTGCAGCTGTGCCCGACACGGCGTTGGTTGTTCTCGTCCATGACGCAGCTCGACCCCTTGCTTCCCCATCGCTGTTTGCTCGTGTCGTGCAGGCGGTCGCCGACGGAGCACACGCAGTCGTGCCAGCTATTGCCGTGTCAGACACCATCCGCCACCGGGACGGGGGAGTGATCGACCGGAGTCAACTGCTCGCCGTGCAGACCCCACAGGGCTTCGACGTCGCTACGCTTCGCAGGGCACACGCCAGCAATGACGATGCAACCGATGATGCAACGCTCGTTGAAGCGTTGGGTCACGAGGTCGTCATCGTCGACGGCGAGGCCGTCAATCAAAAGCTGACCGAACCTACCGATCTCGTCGTCGCAGCGAGCATCATTACGCACCTCTCCGGAAAGACCCAGTGACGAATCCAGACCACACCGTTCCCGCAATTCGCGTCGGGCAAGGCTTTGATATCCACCCCTTCTCGAACGATCCGACGCGGCCAATGGTGCTTGGCGGTGTCACCTTCGTTGATGCCTCGCCCGGACTGGCTGGTCATAGCGACGCCGACGTGATTGCACACGCCGTTACCGACGCAGTGCTTGGTGCTGCGGGCCTTGGCGACATTGGCTCGTACTTTCCCGATACCGATCCGGCTCTTGCAGGCGCCGACAGCATCGAGCTCCTTCGTTCGGCTGCAGCGAGTGTGCGTGACGCCGGATGGGTGCCTCAGAACGCTGACTGCTCCGTCGTGCTCGACGCGCCGAAGCTTGCCCCACATCGCAACGACATGCAGCAACGTCTTAGCGACGCGCTCGGTGCCCCGGTGACTGTGAAAGGCAAACGCCCCGAAGGCATTGGTGCCTTGGGTCGACACGAAGGTATTGCCTGTTGGGCCACCGCACTCGTCATAAAATCCACTGGAGAATCCAATGGCTAAAGGCAAGAACCGAAAGCCCCAGCGCGGCGCGCCGAAGGGTCGGGGAGGCCCGCCACGATCCAACCCTCGCGGAAGTCAGCAACGGTCTGCTCCTCGGTCTACTCCTCGCGGAGGCCCACGTGAACCGAGTGAAGGCGCACCGGGATCGGCTGGTGAAGGACGCCGGCATAAAGGTCCCGGTGGTGATCGGGTCGAGGGACGTCAGGCCGTTCGTGAACTGCTCCTCGCCGATACGCGCAAGGTTCGAGAGATCACGATGCAAACGGGTCTCGACCAGGCCGACATCCTCGAAGACATCGAGATGCTCGCTGCTGATAGA
>CALKGG010000030.1 GCA_938084885.1 uncultured Acidimicrobiales bacterium | reverse complement strand
CGCGGCGTGCACGACATGCTCGATGTGCTCCAAGCGCTGCTCGGCGCAGGCCACGCAACCGAAGTCGCGACCCTCGTCGAACACGCACACAAACGATGCGAATCAGCAACGCAGCGTGTCGACGACTCCGGAGGTGAAATCGTCAGCATCGTCGGTGTGCTCTCGGACCTGCACGTGCAAGCCTGCGAACTCGGCGCGTACCCGCCGAAGAAACTCGGCAAGCGCCTTGCGGACATGGAGCTTGCCGCTGAGCTCGACACCTTCCATCGAAGCGCCGACCGCTACGGACACCTCCTCGGCGACGACGGGCTTGCGACCTACATCGCCGCCATCGACAAAGCGGCCGAAAAACTAGGCAGACCCACCAGCCGTTGGTCGGGACCGCATTGGCGTATCGACACTGCGCGGCGTGCTCACGCGGTGGCCACCGAAGACCCCGACAAGCTCATTGAGATCTGTACCGCGGATCCAGATGACGAGCCGTCTATCACCGACTTCAACGAGATCATCGATCTGCTGAAGCAAGCCGGCCGCAACGACGAAGCATTCGATTGGGCCGACCGCGGCCTGGCCACACATCAAGGCAACGTGCACTACATCGGCCCACTGCGTGAGCGGTGGGCGGCACTGGCCATGGAACGTTCCGGCGGAGCCGACGCAGTCGAGGACCTCTACTGGAGCGAGTACATCCACCGCCCAACGGCCGCCTCCCTCGCCGACCTCTGCTCGAAGTCTCGCGACAAAGAAGCCACGGCTAAACGAGCGATCGAATGGGTCGAAGAAATGATTCGACAGGTGCGGGCTCGCGGCGTTGCGTTCGAACAAGATGACCGCCTTGGGCCACGAGGTTCACAAACCGCCGAGCGCGGAACCGTCGGCGCTTCTACCGCAGTTCAGGCGTGGCGTGAAGACGGCGCCCTCTATGACGCTGGTTCGGCCATTGACGTGCTCTTCGACGTCGGCGACATCGAGCAAGCATGGTCACTCGCCATGGAGTTCGGTGCAGATGCGGGCATGTGGGAACGGCTCGTGTCGGTGCGTCGAGAAGCTCACCCGGAAGATTCGATTGCATGGGCGTTCGAGAAAGCCGAAATGGAGATCGATCACCGCGATCGAAAGCGCTACCGACGTGCCGCCAAACTGCTGTCCGCCGAACGGGATGCCATCACCGGAGATGACAGCGTCGAGCTGTTAACCCTGTTCGCTTCGAAGCTCACACCACTCATACAGCGACACGACAACAAGCCGTCGCTACTCGACGAATTCTCGAAGGCCCAGCTGATCATCCTCTGACCTTGTGATCGCTCCGAGCCCACACCTGCGGATCGGCAAGCTTCCAAGGGAGCACGAACGCGACCGAACTCAAGAGTGTAGTAATCGGGGGAGAACGCGAAAAGCCGCAACGATTAGACTCGCTGTCACAGGCCATCCGTAATCTTCACGTAGACACGTAAGGACGACGTCAATGCAGACAACAGCTGAACAACTTCAAGTGGTGCGGGCTGACCGCAAGTCCGCCAGCGACGAACGGCTAGCAGCTGCAGTCGAATATGTCGCACACCAGATGGCCGAATCCGGCGACCAACATCGCGGCGCGGTGAAGCTGAACAAAATCATCTGGTGGGCTGACCAAGAGTCCTTTCGACGCTACGGGTTTTCGATCACCGGAAGCGAGTACCAACGACTTCCGCAAGGTCCAGTTCCGTATCGCTTCCCTCCCGTGCGAGACCTTCTTGCAAACTCCCAGCGAGTGAAAGTCACACAGCAAGATGTCGGTGCCCCGAACCCCGCCACCGTGCTTGAGCCCGGGCCCCAACTGGACCTGGCATTGGTTCGTTGCGTGCTTTCTGCCGACGACCTTGCGATGCTCGACGAGTCACTCGCGAAGTTCCACGGCTGGACCGGCACCCAAATCAGCGACTTTTCACACAGAGAATCGGTCGCATGGCAGAACGCTGAAGATGGCGAACTGATCCCCGATTCCGCCTGGCTCATCGACCCGAGCGCTGCGCCCGCTAAGTTCGACGTGGCTCAGCTACGAGCGACAACGACCTCACCCACTAACCACGCTACGGAACGCTCGCCGATGTTGCGTTGGTGAAATGAGGAGTGCTGCCTACTCGACACTAACGATGAACGGATACTTCCCGGCGAGATCATCTGCCCAGTCTTTATCAAGAGGGCGAAAGAGGCGGATCGTCCGTCCATAAGGAGCGGCGATTCGCCTTACGAATGCGTCAATCGCTCGAACTGCTTCAAGCTCGCGCTCAGTTGTTATGTGCCCCTGGCGATCGGCGGGTGAAGCTGAACAGCCGGGCCGGCACGAAATGCTTGTGCGGGGCGGCCACGGCCCTGGCTAACAAGCTCGCCGGTGGGTTCGACGAAGCCGACAGAGGCAAGCACCTTGCGGTGAAAGTTACGTGGGTCGATGGCGATGCCCCACACCAGCTCGTACACGTTGCGAATGTCCGCGATCGTAAATTCGGCTGGGCAGAAGGCGGTAGCGAGGGTGCTGTATTCGAGCTTTGCTCGGGCGCGTTCGAGACCGTCTTTAAGAATCGTCGAGTGGTCGAATGCAAGTTTGATTTCGAGTGCTTCGCTAACCGGCATCCACTTCGCTGAAGCAGCGTCGGTTCCAGCGACGGGCTCGGGCAGATCGGCGGCGAATGCGAGGTAGGCCACGCTCACGGTTCGTATGCGTGGGTCTCGCTTTGGGGCGCCGTAGGTTGCGAGCTGCTCGAGGTGCGTGTCGTGGCTCGCTCCTACCCCGGTCTCTTCGGCGAGCTCTCGTTGGGCGGCGGCCTCGAGGTCTTCGTTCGGCAGCACGAAACCGCCGGGTAACGCGACTCTGCCTTTGTAGGGAGCTTCGCCGCGTTTGATGGTGAGCACGCAGAGCTCGTCGTTGCGAATGGTGAACACGACCAGATCGACCGCGACGGCAAAGGGAGGAAAGGTCATGGCGAAGAGCCTACGTGACAATCGTCAACTTGACGATAAATATAATTATCGTCATACTGATGATTATCCAAGCGGGGTCACGAGGCCTCAACAAAAGAAAGGACTTGGACAATGGCAAAGATCACACAACGACCCTTCGTCAACCACCTCCAATCGTCCTCGACGACCTACGTTCGCCGGGTACGGCAAGGCAAAGTAGTGAACACCGGAGTTGGGCAATCATTCTGGTTCCGCCCACGCATCTCGTCGATCAGCGAACTTCCAATCGACGAACGCGAACTGCCGCTCATCTTCCGAGACCGCACCGGCGACTATCAAGAAGTAGCTGTGCAAGCATCGATCACCTTCCGGTTCGCAGAACCCGACACGGCAGCCGAACGCATCGACTTCACCATCGACAACGCCAGCGGCATGTGGACAGCAACGCCACTCGAACAAGTCGGCGGCTTGCTCACCGAGTTGGCCCAACAGCACGCAGTGAGCGTGCTCGCCGCCATGACCTTGACCGAGGTCATGGTGCAGGGCATCCCCACCCTGCGTTCTGCAATGGCCGCTGGCCTGCGAGACGACGACCGAATCCGAGAAACCGGAATCGAGATCGTCGATGTTCGAGTCGTCGCGGTTCGGCCCGAAGCCGAAATGGAAAAGGCACTGCAAACGCCGGTGCGCGAGCACCTCCAACAAGCCGCCGACAAGGCAACGTTCGAACGTCGAGCAACCGCGGTTGAACAAGAGCGAGCGATTAGCGAAAACGAATTGCAGAACCGCATCGAACTGGCGATTCGCGAAGAACAGCTTGTCGAACAAATGGGTGCGAACGAGCACAAGCGAATCACCGACGCAGCAGAGGCAAGCCGAATCAAAGCCAGCGCTCAAGCCGAAAACGTCGAGGTGCAGGGCCGAGCTCGGGCAGCGGCGAGCCGAGAGTTGGGTGCAGCCGAAGCCGCGACCGAGGCACGCAAGGTCAAGGCATATGAAGGGGCGAGCGAAGGCGTGTTGTTTGCGCTGTCGGCCAAAGAGTTCGCCGGCAACCTGCCCGACGTCGGCACGCTCGTCATCAGCCCCGACATGATCACGCCACTGTTGGCCAAGTTCATGACCCAAGACGAAGCAGCGCCCGAAGCTGGCGCTGTCGACGCTGAATCCGGCGGCGAGCGGACGGAGCGTTAGCCATGGCCGTTGCCTATCGGGCGCTCATCGTGACCCGGCCGACCGAGTACGACGAGTTGCTCGGTCGGCACGGCACCCGCCAACAGGTCGAGTTCTTCCTCCAACAGCGAGGGCGAGACCTCACCCAGGTCGATGAGCGCCACGCCCTCCAAAGCAAGGCGGTCCAAGCGGTGGCGTCAGCTATCCCCATCG
Organism: uncultured Acidimicrobiales bacterium; assembly: GCA_938084885.1. Classification (GTDB taxonomy): domain Bacteria; phylum Actinomycetota; class Acidimicrobiia; order Acidimicrobiales; family SHLQ01; genus SHLQ01. The sequence goes on along the minus strand of CALKGG010000030.1, from coordinate 7,336 downwards.
ATTGGCGCCGAACCAGCCTCACCCGAAACGATCTCGACCGATGGATGTTCGGGCCAGAAGACGTGATCATCGCCGTTGGCCAAGACGGCTTGGTCGCCAACGTGGCGAAATATCTCGACGGCCAACCCGTCATTGGCGTCAACCCCGACCCCCGGCGCAACCCGGGAGTGCTGGCCCGCCACGCCGCCGACGATGTTGCCGACCTGCTCGCTCAGCTCGAGCGTGGTGCGCTGGCCATCGAGCCACGAGCCATGGTCGAAGTTACGACCGATGACGGCCAATCTCTACGAGCCCTCAACGAGATCTTCATCGGGCACCCAACACACCAGTCGGCCCGCTACACCATCGAAGTCGACGGCCAAAGCGAACAGCAGAGCAGCTCGGGAATGCTGATCGGAACCGGCACCGGATCGACCGGCTGGTGTGCGAGCGTGCATCGCGAACGAGCAGTCGAATGGGAGCTGCCCGATCGAACCTCGACCGACCTTGCCTGGTTCGTGCGAGAAGCCTGGCCCAGCGCCTCCACCGGAACAGCACTGACCTCGGGACGGCTAACAGCTGGCCGGCTCACCGTTCGATGCGAAAGCGATGCCCTCACCGCCTTCGGCGACGGCATCGAAACCGACAGCATCGAGCTGACATGGGGCCAACACGTCACCATCGGCCTCGCAACACAACGGCTAATGCTCGTCTGACGGGTAGGCGCGGGAGTGCCATCGGAATCCTCTACACGGAACTGAACTAGGCGGTCGCCGCCCGCATGGATCTCTTGGACTGCGATAGCCCTCAGTCAGCTTCGGGTGACCATCCCGGCGTGAACTCATCGAGGTTCTCCCATCGACACCTTCGAGGCTCAAACGCATCCCGACCCACCGCCCAAGTTTGTCGCCGCAATCACTACCGAGAAATCGTTCCACTGCCGATATAACAACCATGGATACACAGAGCGAAGCGGATCGCGGCGGGCTTGAACAGGTCATCCGACGAGCACAGCAGGGCCTGACCGAGCGAGCGTCCCTGGTCGAAACGTTGATCTTGGCAGCTGTTGCTGGCGAGCACGTTCTCGTCGTCGGTCCACCCGGAACTGGAAAGTCTCAAGCGGTCCGACGGGTGGCAGCCGAGCTGGGTGGCGACTACTTCGAATACCTACTTGGCAAGTTCACCGAACCAAACGAAGTATTCGGTCCGGTCGATCTGCGTCGCCTCCGAGAGGGTGTCATCGAGGTCGAGACCTCTGGCATGTTGCCCGAAGCGGAGGTCGCGTTTCTCGACGAGGTGTTCCTCGGGTCGACCGCAATCTTGAACACGCTCCTTGGCATCTTGAACGAGCGCACCTTCCGCCGAGGTTCAACCGTCGTCGACTGCCCGTTGCGACTCTGTGTTGGCGCCACAAACTCTTTGCCCGACGACGTCTCGCTCGCAGCATTCGCCGACCGCTTTCTCATTCGAGTGTTTGTCGAACCGGTGCCAGACCCCTTGATCGAGGAACTGCTCGACGCCGGTTGGGGAAGCGAAACGCCCATTGTCAGCGAACCAATCGGGATCGAAACCATCGATCGCCTGGCAGCGCAGCGTCGCGAGTGTGACCTCGCAGGCATTCGACCGACGCTTGGTGCGGCCATTCGCCGAATGCGGTCATCGGGTATCGAGATCTCGGACCGCCGAGCTGTACGGGCACAAAACTTGATCGCCGCAGCTGCTGTGCTTGCTGGCCGAACCACGGCTACCGAGGCAGATCTATGGCCACTCCCACTCATCGTGCGTACCGCCGATGGCCAACCAGTTGCTCGCGAGACACTTGCGGATCTGCTCGCTGCTTCAGAGAACAGCGCACTGCCGAACGCGGCCGAAGAACTCTCGGCTGGGCCAGTTGCCCGTTCGAACCTGATTCTCTCTGCTGTTGAGGACTTGCAATTGCCCGGGGGTGTCGTCGAAGGAATCGACGACCGGTTGAGGATCGAAGCATTGCTACGCGAGATCGATGCTGGATTCGATACGACTTCTCTCTCCGGCGAACTCGCCGTTGCTCGTTCCTCACTTACGGCTGCACTCGGCGCGGCATGAGCGAGGAGCTCGTTACCTGGAGCTCTCGAGAACCTCCGCTCGACATATGCGGAGTATTTGGCGAGGGCGCGTCCGCTGTGAAACTGGCTGCCCGGCTTTCCGCTGACGAGCAACAGGTAGATGTATTTCTCGGCAACCGTGCACTCGTTGCTATCGGTGAGCCGGACGACCTTCCATGGGTCGACAACGCAACCTGGCTTGGCCGTGACGGCTCGTTGCTGTGTCCGACGACGTTACGGCCGAACGTCCCTGCGGCTTTGTTGGTTGCCGCAATTCGCCGAGCGGGAGAGGTCGATGGAGTAGCGGTGTCGACCCCAGATCGGGCACTGGTACTTCGACGTCCGCCGGGAGCGTTCGATCGTGCCGCCCTCGCTGATTTTGTCGAGCGGAGCAACGAGCGATGACCAGCATCCACTCGACGGGCGAACCGTCTACGGTCGATTCGACTGACGAATCAACAGCCACGACCGCGCCGAGAGTTCTCGAATCGTGGGCCGCAACGCTGAGCTTTTTGCAGCCGCAAGTCGCGCAAGGAATCGAGCACCTTGCGAAGCGAATCGGCATCGCGATGGATGAGCAACACTCCGCAGTGGCCGGCAATCAAGAACCGAACGGCTACAGCGGCATCGCCCAACGAGGCGACCTCAAACGTATGTTGCTCTCGGACTGGGCACTGTCCGAAATCGAACCCGACGAGTTCTTGCGCCGCCTTGTAAGTTCCGAACTTTCGTACCTCGACATCGAGCGAGTAGAGCCACAACCCCCAGGCCAAACCACGGTCATCTTCGATGCCGGCCCCCAGCAAGCGGGCGCACCCCGAATAGCTCAACTTGCTGCGCTCGTCGTGCTCTACCGCCGTTCACTCGCTGGCGGCGTGCCGCTCGTCATTGGCAGCCTCACCGAGGCACCATCGAAGTGGTACTCCGGGCAACTGCCTGAGATCTTCGAATCGTGGCGGCGCGCACGAACTTCCCGCGCCCCCCAACAAAACGACATCAACCGTCGGTTGACCGACATCTTGCCCGATACGGCACTTTGGGTCTTTGGCGCCGCGGATCTCACCGTCGAACGCAGCGATCTTGTCGTCGAACGTTTCACCTCGGTCGAGTCGTCGTGGGGCCCGGAAGGAGCCACTGCGCTCCGCGTCGATGTTTCGGGCCGAACGTTAGAACTCGATCTACCCGAGCCCGCAACGTCGACGCGGGTGATTCGCGGACATGGCTTACGCCGTTCGTCTGGCACCGATCAACCAGGCGCAGAATATGCACTCCGTTTCCCAAGCTTCCACGGTTCTGCGAGACGACTGGTTTGCCGAACTGACAGGGATGACGAACTCGTCTCGTTCACGATTCCGGCGACTCGCGAGGCCCCGGGCGGGAAACCAAAGAGACAGAATTTCAACGGGCCAGTACTTGCGGCATCGCCAGTGGGTCAACGATTGGTCGCAATGGTGGCAAACGGGGACTCCCTTCAGTTCGAAGTCGTCGGCAAGAAGCTTGGCAACGTCAACAACATCGACCTTGACCGCCACCGGTTTGGGCTCGACGACAACACCATCGATGAATTGACGTCGACCAGCCTGGCCCCGTTGTTCTTCCGATCTGGCGAAGTGCTCGTCCAGATCAAGGGAACCTGGTGGGGATTTCACCCCCAAGAAGAACCCCGGGAGTATCCGGTCATGCAAACGTGTCACGCGACAAGCACCGTCGATAACCCCCTTATCCTCAGTCAGCGCGACCTTCTTCGTTGGGTCGCGTACCAGCGTTTCGAAATCTCTCACCAGGAGCATCGCACGCTGCTCGGCCCAGGTAAGTCGCACATAACGGAGATTGCTCCCGGCGTATGGTCGACGTCTACTGGGAAGATGCCCCTACCCGGCGCGCGGAACCTGCCTCCTGGAACGATCGAGGTTGACCCTGACGCCCGGATCATCGCACTCACTTCAGTGCAACTCGAGCCCGTACTGATCGAGCATTCGGCGGGCGGTCAGCTGATTCGACTGCATCGATCCAGCGGAACGTCGACGCTCACAAAGTTCTCCGGTGATGTGCAGAACATCGCTGTGCATCCAACGATCCCACTGCTTGCGATACAGCGTTCCGACGGAGTGATCATCGTGGTCGATCTCGAGACGATGGACCTGCTTCATCGGATTCGAGGAAGGGTGCTGTGAACTCGACCGAGATGCTTCTTCGCGGCCGCAACCGGTGTGTCGGCTTAGTACTCGACGCGCCCACGGCTGGCGAGGAAGAGTGCAAGCGTCGTGTGCTCGCAAGGTGGAGCGAGGTATCCGAGCTGTACCGGCTACCGAATAGCCAATGGCTCTTACTCTTCGGTACGTCGGTCGAGCTGAGCAGTTTCGACACAGCAGCTGCACTCGTCATCGAAGACGGTGGAGGGCTGTCGACAGCTCCGGGGCTCAACCCCCAGAGCAGAACACTCGCAACGTGGATGGGCGGCGAAGTACATCACATCGAGGTCACTGACCTTGAGCGAATCGATCCGTCGGAATGGATTACCCCCACTGCCGAGATCGAAATACTCACGATGCCGGTGCTGCCCAACCCACCAATTGTCGCCGAACGAGTGAAGGGGACCAGTCCAAATCTCCGCGAGAAAGCAAAGGTTGGCGAGCAGTCTTCGGAAGCGGCGAATTTCTCCCGGGAAATCAAGAAGCAGCAGTCAAAGCGTCGCTATCGGCCAGCGAAAGGGTCCGGTAGCCGGCGATCTTCGGTAGCGCCGCGATCAAATCAGCAAGCACGAAGCAACCCTCTTGCGAAGATGCTCTTGAAGTCGCCAGCGAACGAATTCCTCAGCAAGAAGCACGCAACGTACTTGCGCGACCTCGAGCAAAAATTCACCAGCGGAAACTTTGACGAAGCGCTTCGGAACGCGATCCCGATCGGTGGCTTGGGCCGTGGTCCTCTCAGCTTGCGCCTGCCCAAGCGACGAGACAGTTTGCAACTCTCGGGAGGATCCACCGGCGGCCGTTCGGCGCCCTACGACCACACCGTGCAAAGCCACCTGAACTCCCTGTATCGCCAAGCAGTCAAAGAACTCGAGGCCAATGGCCGAATCGATGAAGCCGCATTCGTACTCGCAGAGCTGCTGAACAATCCGTCCGAATGCGTTGCACTGCTCGAACGACACGAACGGTTTGAAACCGCTGCCGAACTCGCCGAGGCGAGAGAACTGTCCGGGCCATTGGTCGTCCGACTCTGGTGGCTTGCCGGCAACAAGTCCCGGTCTATCGACATTGCGCGAAAGACCAATTCGCTCGACCAGGCGCTAAAGCTACTCGAGAAACACTCTGCAGAATCTGCTCGCGAGTTTCGACTCCAGTGGATAGACCTGTTGGAGCGGAGCGGCAATCTGCATGGTGCTATCGCTATTGGTTGGGACGACCCGGAAATTCGCCCACTTCTCATAAATCCAATTCGCCGGGGCATCGCAGCTGACGACGATTGGTCCTTCGGGCTGCGCGCGTATTTGGTCGCGTTGCAGCCGACCGATGAGAACCGCAGCGGATTCCTCGAGGCGGCCAACAACCCGGACGAAACTCTCGCAGCACGGCGATTTGCTGCCAAAGCGCTTGCTGAGGCTCGCTGCAGCGATCCTGCAATCGACCGGCAACTCTGCTCTGCAGCAATCCGAAGCTTCGTTCAAACGCTCGCCCCAGCGACCAAATCCGATCGTTCGCTCGACGTCGTGCGCAAACGCGCCGACCCAGTCCTCGCCGCAGATTTGCGTAACCCAACGCGTTTAGGCGCCGCCCCCGAGACAGTCGACATTCCTGCGGTGCCGACAGGGGCGCGTTCGGTAACTGATGCCGTGCCGCTGTCGAACGGCACGACCCTCATCGGTCTCGGCGAAGCCGGAGTTCGGCTGATAACGCCCGACGGCAGAACCGCCGCTGAATGGTCGACACCATGCCACGCACTCGTGGCTTCCGACCACGACAAGAGCGCCCTCGTCATTGCTCGTCGGGATCACATCGTCGACGTGCATGTCCTCGATCTAATCACTAGAAGGATGCGCCACTACGGCCCAATTCAGACCGACCTGTGGGCGAGGAGCTTCGATGGTGGCGTCTGGGTAGCAAGGGCGGAAAACGGACGACTTGCGTTCTACGACACACTCGCCGACACCCCGACGATCACGTGGCGCGAGCTGGACGAGAACCTTGTCTGTCATCGACTCGAGCGTTCCCAACACTCGCTCGCTGTCATCGCGGCATCAGTTCCATCGCCTGCATTTCCCGGGCCTCAGATACAGATGTGGCGTTGGAAACTTCCTGGTCGCGTACTCGATGATCGACGCAACCTACGTCAAAAAGGCCTCCCGATATCGCTGCACCTGCTCTCCGACGGACACGTGATTTGGACCGGCGAGAACGGTAAGGCGTTGAACATCACTCCCGTTGGATGGGTTGCCGAGAACACCTGGCTAGACGGCGCCGAAATTCGAGTCTCAGAAGAGTTCGTCGGGCTTCGGAGAGCCGATGGTCTCGTGACGGTACATCACGGACTCGAGGGTTTTAAGCACCCGATCCTGACCTGGGATGTGGGCGAGACCGAGTGGAATTTTCGGGCGCAGCGAGAACAGATCGCTCTCTGGACGAGCAACGGAGCTCTCGCTGTGGTCGACGTCGAACACAAGGCATTGGTGTCGGTTACATCGAGATTGTGAGCAACGAGAAAGGCCCTCCTCGGCTGGCCTTGTCGCGCGTGGTACGGGCCTCCGAAGAGCCTCCTGAGCCGGCGCTATTTCTGCTGTTTCGAGCTACGAAATCTGACCGTTCGCTCCCCGACCTGCCGCGCGACTTCTCCATCTGTCGCTCGAAACCGTTGATATATCAACGAAATTTTCACGCCCAAAAAGGGCATGCTCTCGAGCCCGCTCTCTGCATTGAAATTTGAACGCTGGGAGCGGCGGCGACCAACCGCGCAAATCGGCGCGCAGAACGTGCCCAGCGAAAAATAGGGGTTGACGCCCTTGCAAACCCTCCCTATAACTTTCATTCCGCCGCAGCCACGAAAGTCGTGAGCAGCGACACAGAGAACGATGACGAACCACATTTCAGAATCAAAACTGAATACCGCCGGGCTCCGCCATAGCGCGGATACCGCCGTGGTCGTCGTCCTCTGGGGCGCCGATTTTGGCCGCCCCGAGACCCCGGCTTTGCGGGAGGTCGACCTGTAGCGATGTAACTTCGCCATAGCTCGAACCCGTTTCGCAAAGCCGCCCTCTCCCTAAACGAGAGTGCGGCTTT
>CALKGG010000029.1 GCA_938084885.1 uncultured Acidimicrobiales bacterium | reverse complement strand
CAGCATCATCAGCAATAAAAGATCAAGGTAACCCGCCGCGTGAGCAAGGCCAAAACGGCTCGCCCGATAGAGCAACGTATCGCTGTTCCTTGCTCACGCTGCGGGCTACCTGGGACCGATACACGACTCCCTCTGCGTCATAGAATGCTTCGTCCGGCCACCGGTCCCAGAAAAACAAACAGCATCGTCAGCAATAAAAGATCAAGGTAACCCGCCGCGTGAGCAAGGCCAAAACGGCTCGCTCGATAGAGCAACAGCGTCGATCCCCGGCGCAACTGCCATCCACTACTCGGGCTCACCGCTGCAGCTCGACTTTGGCGACCCCGATGCAAACAAGTCGGTCACGCTCGTCGACCTCAAAGCCGGAGCTCCTGCCAAGACAAAGAAGGTGCGGCTCGAAAAGGGTCGTCGCCTTCGAACGCTCACCGGTACGCTCGACGAACTTCGCAACGCCGAGGTCGGCAACGACTGGCTGCGAGTGCGGGTAACCGAGGCGCGGCGCCCTGACCTTGCTGATCATGTTCGAGAGATCCTCGGCCCCCAATGCGTCGACGTGATGATCGATGTTCCCGACGAGCAGACGAACCGGCGTCGCACTCTGCGGTCCGGGCGAGCGCCGGGCGAGCTCTTTGCTGCCTACCTTGCAGATCTCAACATCGATGACCCCCGCCTGGTCACGATGTTCGATGACCTACTCGCTGAACAGCACAGTGGCATCGAACAGCACAGTGGTACAGGGCCAGGCGATAGCTGATGCGGCCGCTGCGTCTCGAGATGACCGGGTTCGCTGCCTTCCGGGAGCCGACCATTGTCCAGTTCGAAGGCCACGAGCTGCTGGCCTTCACCGGACCGACAGGGGCCGGAAAGTCGTCGATCATCGACGGCATAGCCTTCGCGCTCTTTGGGTCAGTCGCTCGCTACGGGAACGAGAAACTGATCGCCCCGATCATCAACACCATGTCAACCGAAGCTCGAGTGCGGCTCGACTTCGGGCTAGGCGACGAGCGCTACACCGCAGTCCGGGTGATTCGAAAGACCGCCAACGGCGCAAGCACCAAGGAAGCCCGACTCGAACGAGCAGACATCGCCGGCGAAACAGCAGTCCTCGCAGGAACAGCCGCCGAGGTCACCACCGAAGTCGAATCGCTCCTCGGATTGAACTTCGCCCAGTTCACCAAAACAATCGTGCTACCCCAAGGCGACTTCGCTCGGTTCCTCACCGAAACCGCAGGCGACCGCCAGACCCTGCTTCGCCGGCTCCTCGGACTCGACATCTACGCCTCGATGGGAGCTACGGCTCGCAGACGAGCCAAGGAAGCACGCATCCAAGCAGACGCCACCCGCGCCGCGCTCGGCAACGTCGAGATCGTCACCGACGCTGCACTCGCACGGCTCACGAAGGCAGCAACCAAACTCGACACCGCCACAATCGCCGCCGGTGAAACCCACTCGCAACTAGCCAACGCCCTCGAGGCACAACACGGCACCGCCGAAGCGCTCAGCCGGATCAGCGAGGCCCTCGCACTGCTCGAACGGGTCTCCATCCCCGACGATGCCCTGGCATATGGCGGTGACGTGTCGGCAGCCGACAAAGACATCGCAAAGGCAGAAAAGCACGCACAGCTCGCCGACCAGAAAATGTCCGCCGCGCGTGAGGCACTCGACGCCCTCACCAGCGCCGACGAGATCGAATCCGGACTGGCGCTCCGGGATAGAGCCGACGAATTGACGGCGTCGGTCGCAGCCCTCGACGCCACAGCCAAAACCGAAGCAGCAACGTTTGCTGAGGCCACAAAGACCGTGACCTCGATCGAAGAACGCCTCGCCCACGCACGCGACGAACTCGAACACACCCGGATCGCCGCCGGCGCTGCCGGCATCGCCGCGACGCTATCGATCGGAGACGACTGCCCGGTATGTACCCAAGTCATCGGCGAACTCCCCGAAACCCACGATCACGACGTTGGCCAACTCGAATCGCTCGTGACCCAAGTCGAAGACGCTGCGCGAGCTGCCCGCAACGCAGCCCAAGAAACCAATAAGAGAGCAACCACAGCGCAGGTCGCAGCCGCCAACGAACGAGCCGCGCTCGACGCAGCCAACGAACAGATAACGAACCTGCCAACGCGCTCCCAGCTCACAGCCATGTCCAAGAAGGCAACCGCCGCATCGGCTCGACTCGACGCCGCGACCGAATCGGCACATGCAGCAGCCAATGCCCTCGCCGAAGCACTCGAGCGCCGATCCGCACTCGACGAACGCTCAACGGCGCTCAGCCGAGACTTCGTCGAAGCACGAGATCGATTAGCGTTCCTCGATCCGCCGGTGCCCAGCCACGGCAACGTCATCGACAACTGGGAAGAACTCGCCGAGTGGAGCTCGACGCACGCATCGGCACTCAGCCTCGACCGCAAAGAACTCGAGGCCCAAGCACACGCCAACAACAAAGCCGTCGCCACTTCCGAAAAGGCAATGGTGAAACACGCCAAACCCTTCGACCACCTCGACGGCATCGACCTCGCCAACCTCAATCCAATCGACATGTATGACGCGCTCACCCACGAACGTGACGCCGCGACGTCACGACGAGATGACGCCGCCTTCCGCCAAGCACGCGACTCAGCCAACGCCATTCGCATCACCGAACTCGAAGATGAATCGATCGTCAGCGCCGAGATCGGCAAGCTGCTCAACGCAAAGGGCTTCGAACAATGGCTTATGGCCGACGTCATGGCCGACCTCGCCGAACGAGCGAGCGAACGGTTGCGGGTGCTGTCGAGCAGCGCCTACTCGCTCACGACCGATGGCACCGATTTCTCCGTTCTCGATCATCGCAATGCAGATGAGGTGCGCAGCGCCCGCACGCTGTCAGGCGGCGAAACGTTCCTCGCCTCGCTCGCACTGGCCCTCGCGCTCGCCGACAGCATCACCGACATGGCCTCAGCGTCTATCCCACCGACCGAATCAGTCTTTCTCGACGAAGGGTTCGGCACCCTCGACGGCGAAACGCTCGACGTCGTCGCTACCGCAATCGAAGAACTCGGCGCGGCTGGCCGTCTCGTGTGCGTCGTCACCCACATCACCGAACTCGCCGACCGGCTACCCCAACACGTGCGCGTCACCCGCAGCCCGACCGGCTCCACCGTGAGCCAAGGCAATGCGCTCCTCGAGGCGCCCCGATGAAGTTCGCCGTCGAAGCGTGGGATCCCGAGTACGGAACAGGAGGCGACGTCGATGCACTCGATGCGTCCACCGACGTCGTGCGGGCCGACGTTGAAACACCGGTCGAGGCGTGGACGCCGATCACTCCGGGCGAACATCGCCACGTTGGCGTTGTCTACTTCGTCGACGGCGTGCGCCGCATCGACGCACGGGTGTGGGTCACCGATGACGGTCGAGTTCTTCCAGGGACCTGCGCCACCGTCGCTGCCGGTTCGGTCGCGTGCAGCAGCGACGCCGCCGCCGTCCAAGATGTTGCGGTCAAACGAGCGTTCTTCACTCCCCCAACGCCCGGAGCGACCTCGATCGTCACCGAATTTGGCGAGTACGAACATGTGGCCATCAAAACGGGTTCGCCCGAAGACCTCTATCTCGGCATCCACGAAGAGATGACACACCTCGAAACACAGATCGTCCCAACGAGCGGACCGAGCGACCTCGTCATCTTCGACGGACCGCTGCGTGGCCGCGTCGGTGAACGGACGGTCGGGCTCATCAAAACCCAACACGTCCAATACCTCGAACCGTCCCAACAACAGGTCGTCACCACGCTCGATGCAGGCCAACGCTCTCCGCTGTTCATGATTGGATCCAGGTTCAGCTGGTACCTGCGACTTCCCGGGCCCCGCACCCACGGCTGGGCTGGGATTGTTCGCTGCGAAGCGTCGGCGAGCACCGTCGACGCCACAACCACGGGCGACGTGCCCGCCACGGTCGTCGCTGCTCGTGCACTCGCCGATCGGGTTGCAGCAACGCTTCCCCGATACGCGAGCGAGCCGCACAAAGAACACCGCGCCCCGCAGAACCTCTATCCAATCAAGGGTCTCGAGCACGCATTGCGCCGCTACCTCGGCGACCAGCGACTCCTGCAACGAGCATTACGAAAAGCGAGCGTCGAATAGACTCAGATACCGCTAGCGTGGATAGGTGGTACGACCGTCATTTCCCGCCGACGCGCTGCATGCAACGTGGCTCGGCGACCAAATCGGCCTGTGGATCGAGCATCCAGAGGCCCAACCCCGAGACATAGCCAATGCCGCCATTGGCGTCTTCGGACCAGACCTCCGGGCAACTATCGGTGAACGCCCGGACGACATCTCGTTGCTCGAAAAGATGGGTTCCACTCCCCCAATGGCGACCGTCTCTGCACTGCCGGTCAGCCTCCGCCCCCTCGCCGAACAGCTACTGCCACGCTCGACCAACCAACGTTGGTCGCCGTCGATCTCATGGCTGCACCACGCAACCCTGGTCGCAACCGAAATCGCCGTGAGCGGCCGAGCCATACCGAGCCTGCGAACAGCTGGCCTGCGCTGGCGAGCCGACTGGGCAGCGGTGGCCGACCCCGAATGGGAAGAGACGATTAAGCAACTCGCCGACATCGTCCCGCCAGCCATGGTCGCAGCATCAGAAGAATCTGTCCTCGATCAGGTCATCAAGATCACCAACGCCTTGGTCGACGCAGTCAGCCGGTTCGCGCTCCAAGAACAAGACTGGCGTCCGCAACTTCCCCGCACCCGCGCATCAGGCGTCGTTGCCCTACGACGGGTCACCACAGCCTGGGCGGGCGTCGACTCCGTCTTCCTCGCCGACTCGATCGCACACGAATCGGCATTCGCCGACTGGTCCACCCAACTCGCCGAATACTCAAGTCGAGTCCTTGGGGCACCCGACGTGTCGCTTCAAGGCCGCCTCGAACCGCCGCACCTCGACGACGAAGACAACAATGCTGCCCCCTGGCAGCTCTACCTCGAAGTGGTTGCCGCCGACGGCACCACCATTGGCTTCGATGATGTATGGAACACCACACCCGACGCGCTCGAGCTCGCCGATGCCCACGGTCTCGTGCCGTTGCGTCAGCGAATGCGCGAGCTCATCGATCGGCTTTCCAGCCAACTCGCCGCTCTTGCCGTACTCGCCGAAGAACCAAACCCGAACATACTGTTGCTGAGCCTCGACGAAGTATCCGACCTGCTGAGCGAAGGCCTCGATGCCTGCCGTCTCGCCGGACTCCCGATCCTCACCCCCAAGGGACTGCTGTCACGCTCAGCCCGGCTCACCGCACGCGCCCAAACCGAAACGAGCTTCGGGCGGAGCCTCGGCCTCACCCAAGCAATGGTCAACGTCGACTGGGGCCTCGCTCTCGGCGACGTGTCCCTCACCCAAGACGAGCTCGAAGAACTCGCCCGATCGAGTGCCGACATCGTGGCGCTTCGAGGGGAATGGGTTCAGGTCGACCGGCGCCAGATGCGCGCAGCGCTCCAACGCCTCGAGACGCAACGACGCGACGCAAGCGAACTGACCCCGGCGGAACTCTTACGAGAAACCATCAGCGAGATGGGTTCGAGCAGCTCAGAGGACTTCACCGCTGAAGGCTGGATTTCCGAACTTCTCGCCGGGCTTCCCGAAGATGAACTCACCGAAGCGGTCGAACCAGCCGGATTTGCGGGCGAGCTACGGCCCTACCAACGTCGGGCACTCGGCTGGCTCCAATTCCTTGGTCGACTCGGCCTCGGAGGCTGTCTCGCCGACGATATGGGTCTCGGAAAAACCCCTACGGCGCTTGCGCACATTCTCGAACGCACACTCCAACGCTTCCACAACGACCTACCGAAGCTCCCGCACCTGGTCATCTGTCCGCTGTCGGTGGTCACCAACTGGGAGAACGAAGCAACACGCTTTAGCCCAGAGCTGTCGGTCATGATTGCTCACGGGGCCGACCGACCCCGTGGCCGAGCATTTGCTGCGGCGGCCGCCGAACACGACATCGTCATCACTACGTACGGAACCGCGAGCCGAATCACCGGCGAGCTCGCCGCCATTGCGTGGGACGTCATCATCTGCGACGAAGCGCAAGCCATCAAAAACCATCGAACCAACGCCGCGCTCGCAGTGCGCGAACTCAACGCCCAACAGCGGGTCGCGCTCACCGGCACGCCAGTCGAAAACAAGCTCACCGAACTGTGGGCGATCCTCGATGCGCTCAACCCCGGAATGCTCGGCGGCATCACGTGGTTCCGCAACCAGTTCGCGAACCCCATCGAGCGCGGCGAAGGCGACGAGGGCATCGAAGCACTCGATTCGCTGCGGCGCCTCACAGCACCCTTCGTGCTGCGCCGCACCAAAGCCGACCGGTCACTGGTCCCCGACCTCCCCGACAAGGTCGAACAGGTCGCGTGGTCGACGCTCACCCCCGAACAGGCTGGCCTGTATCAGGCAGTCCTCGACGACTTCGTCAAGAGCGCAGCCGAAGCCACCGGCATGGAACGGCGCGGCCTCGTACTATCGACGCTCACCAAGCTCAAGCAAGTGTGCAATCATCCAGCGCATTTCCTTCGTGAAGGCGAAGTAGGCGCCGACGAGCGTTCGGGCAAGCTCGAGCGGCTCGACGAGCTCCTCGAGACCATCTTCGAAGCCGGGGAACGCACCCTGATCTTCACCCAATACCGCGAAATGGGCCTGCTACTCTCCAGCCATATCGAAGCCAAGTACGGCCACGAAACGCCATTCTTGCACGGCGGGACAACGCTCAAGAAGCGCCAGCACATGGTCGACACGTTCCAGAGCGACCACGGCCCACCAGTGCAATTGATCTCGCTTCGTGCCGGCGGAACCGGCCTCAACCTCACCGCTGCCAGCCGCGTCATCCACTTCGATCGATGGTGGAACCCCGCCGTCGAAGACCAGGCCACCGACCGCACCTGGCGCATTGGCCAAGACAAGACTGTCTTTGTGCACAAGCTCGTGTGTCGCGGAACCCTCGAAGAGCGCATCGACACCATGCTCACCGAGAAGCGTGCGCTCGCCGACGCTGTTGTCGGCACCGACGAGTCGTGGCTGACCGAGCTCTCCACCGACGAGTTGAAAGAACTCCTCCGACTCGATCCCTCCGCACGTCAGCCGGTACTCGTATGAGACGCCCACTCCGTTCCGATGAAGCACGCGCCGTCGCCAACCTCGCTATCGATCTCGGCGACCCGGGCCGAATGGCCAAAGCCCGGCGACTCCACCGCGGAAACAACGTCGGCACTGTCGATATTGGCCCGGGCATTGCCGAGACCACCGTGGCCGACCCGAGCGGTGAGGTGTTCGACGTGACCGTGACCGTCGAGGCTCCTGCACGACCCGGCGATGCTCCCGGAGCGCCCGATGTTGTTTCTGAATGCACATGTCCTGATGCAGGCGACATTTGCACCCACGGGTTGGCTGGCATTCTTGGCATTGCCGAAGAGATCGAAGCGAACGGTCGGCTGCTCGCAATCTGGGCGGGTGGAGTCACAAACGATGATCTTGTGCCGGTGGAGATTGCCAGCGACGGGTCGACGAGCGATTTTCTTGCAGGCAACTGGTCAAAGGCGCCGACAATCCCGCCAATGACGCCGTTGCATCTCGACCACGAACCGGAGCTGATCGTCGACGAAGTCGATGCCGGGCCCGTCGTCGTCGATGCACGGGGTGCTATCAAGCGGGGTCTTAGCCGATACCGAGCTCGTCCATAACGTTGCTCACCGTGGCCTCATCGGCTGCGTTGTAGATCACGAGCGTTTGGCCATCCTCTCCAATGAGTTCGGCCCGTACGCCGTTGAGCAGCAGGCGGTCTCGAAGCAGGGTTGCCTTTCCTGCATTGTCGAATCGCAGGGTTTTCCCGTCGGCCGACGTACGTAGTCTTTCGGCCCTCGACACACGCGTCGATTCCGCCTCGTTGCGTGACTTCTCGTTGATATTGCGATGAATCGTCGGAGCGATCAACAGCACAACAAAACCCGCACCGACGACGAGAGCCACAATCATCCAGGGATCCACGACAGCACCCTATCGACGGTTCGCTCGCAACGCCCCAGGGCACCGAGCGCTCGCCGCGGACCCGGTCGCAGACGAATGGCGCAGGTGCGGGCGCAGGTTGTTCGACGTTGCGTTTAGCTTACGAGGCCGACGTGTGGTCGCTGGCGCTGACCATGCGTGTCACGTCGTTTGCTTGCCATAGAACGCTTCGAAGGATCTCACGGTCTCGCAACTGCTCGTCCGTGATGAAGATTCGAACTGCTTGGGGGCCGAGGCGTTCTTCGTGGTCGACGTAGATCTCGTGCAGCTCACGCCGTTGGTCGCTCGTGAGCAGGTGTATGGGCAATCGGAGCGCCGCGAAGGCAACGGTCTCGGGATACGCGCACAGTTCGACGAGGCAATCACGGGCGATTTTGCCGCTCTGGTCGACCGGGTCGTTCGCGATGTGGGCGATGAGGTCGAACGTGCGGGGCAATGCGAGTCCACGACTTTTCTCTTCGCTAGCCAACCGGCCCGTCGAGGTTGGACGGACAGCTGCGGCGAGCGCTGCGACGACTCGATACTCGTGGGCGAGCGCAATTACGTCGCGCTCGGAGTCGACCGCGGAGAACATTGCCTGGTGTGTTTCGTAGCCGTGCTGGCAGAGCTCGACGAGCTCGATCTTTGCTGCCCCGTCGTCGAGGTCGAGACGCGATCGCAGGCTGCGGACCGTGTGGGCCAGGTTGAAGCCGTCGCCCTGCTGATCGAGGATCCACCGAAGCTGATTGTCGAGACGCTGCGGCAGAACACGATCGGCGAATAACGACAGTTGGCAGACTTCCGATGCAACTTGAACGCAGTAGTCCACAAGGCCCGAGATGTCGTCGCGGGGGTCTTCGTCGATCAGATAGTCGTAGAAAACGTCGGTGATCTGACTCGCAAACTGATCGGGGGTGAGCTCGTTGGCCTCGCAGAGTTCCCGAATTGCGTCGACCGCTTCGATTGTTTCCACGTATTGCGGTGACATCATTATTCACATCATGGCGCGCCGCACTGATAGAGGCGTGGACCCTTTCAACTTGCGTGACTTCACCGCCGATTTTCGTCCGCCTCGACTTGGTTCATGCGCGAAATGTGGTCAAGAGTCGCAGGGATGTCCGATTCCAAAACCGAACTCGCAGAGGCTGTTCACGCCACTGCTGACCTCATGATTTCCCGCTCGATTCCCGATGCGGTCCTCGACGAAGCACGAGCGCTGGTGATCCAAGCGAACAGTCTTCTGGCGACGGGCGAACCACGATCCGAAGATGACCGGTTGCGAGAGTTCGCATCACAAATGATTGTGCCGATGGGCGCGCCGATCATTACGGACGGAGAACGGTTCGAAGCGTTCGTTGGGTCGCCGTATTCGGGCAAGCACAACCCGCTACGTCCAACATCGGTCACCTACATCGCTGTTGGCGACGAGGTTCACGCCGAGGTGCTTGTTGGACCTGCCCTCGAGGGAGCGCCTGGTCGGGCTCACGGGGGTCTTACCGCCGCCGTGTTCGACGACCTGATGGGCGCTATGCAGCGCGTCACCGGGTTGAGCGGCTACACGCGGACTCTCGAAGTCACGTACCGAGCGAAGCTTCCAATCGATGAGACCGTGCAGTTTCGCGCCCAGCTCGTCGACCAATCCAGCCGCGCCTTCACCATCGACGCCCAGGCAATCCACGACGAAAAGACCGTCGCCACCGCCCGCGGCGTCTTCACCCTCATGGCCCTCCCCGACTTCATCCCCCTCCCCCAAAACTAACCCACCGGGGTCAGGTCTCATTCATAACCCAAACTCGAGCGGGGTCAGGTCTCATTCATAACCTGACCTTTGATTTTTCAACGATCACCAACACTTGCAGAATCGGTCTCCCGACGCATGGCGGTTCGAACTGTTTGCATCGCTTCAGCAAACTCGTTGAAAAACGGTCGTTTTGGCGCGTCGTGGTTATGAATGAGACCTGACCCCATGGCTGCGGGGGTTATGAATGAGACCTGACCCCATTGCGGAGTTGCGGGGGGAAAGGCCCGAAGCTGGTGCGGTGCTGAACTACCGTTCACCGCATGGACCGAAGCGTTCTCTTTGTGGTCGACAATGACCGTTTGCACCACTTTGTTGCTCGCGACGAACTGGGCAGCGATGTCATGTCTGTTTTGCAACGAGACCTCGGCGTCACCGTTGGTGAGACCGTGCTTCCAATCGCCCACTGGGAACATGACCGGACAGGACCACTATCGGTCGCGCTGAACTTCGCAGGCGAACTCGTCGTCCTCGTCACCGCGGAGAACTTCAGCAATCAGGCAGTGCTCGTGAACACCCTGAGCACGCTCGAACAATGGCTTGCACCGATGGACCTACGCGACCTCAGCGAGCTATCCGGTGACCCTGACCGCTTCGCAGAAGGCCTCGTCGAACTCAGCCCGCGAATCCCACTGACCCTCGCGTCGATGATGCGGGTCCTGCTCATCAACCCAGACATCGATCTTGATCCACATATCATGTCGGCGAGCCTTCCGTTCTCCCGCATCGAGACGCTCCGCATCGAGGCGCTCGAAGCCGCAGACGGCACCGTCACCATCAAACGCTCTCACGAGGTGTCCGACTCGCTCGGCGACACCCTCCCAATGCACGACAGCATGCCAATCACACTCCAGCTCGATCTTGAGCCTCGGCCACCAAAGGTCACTGTCGAAGACACACCGGCCGAACCGCTCATCAACGCAAGCAACGACGCAGTCGACGCCGAAGTAACCGTTGGGCCCCAGGACGAGACCATCGACCTAACCCTCGACGAAACGCCCACAGCGCACCAGCCCGCCGATCAACGTGAACACAGCGAACCTGGTGGACGGGCAGCGGTCAGCGACTGGCCAACGCTCATTCGCGGCTCGCACTATGTCACTGCGGAACTCCCGCTGCACTTCGACCCGAGTGGCACCGACGTGCATTCGATCAGCGACCAGCTATTCAGCGCCGGCTCGCACCTCGCCCTGGTCGTCGACCTCGACGACCTCGACTCGAGCCCGGTCGAGACCTCCACAGTGTTCCGGTGGGACGCTGGCATGGAGCACCGAGCGCTGTTCGATGGTCATGAGTTCGACGCCCAGAAGCGGCGTCGGACAATTCACGTGTTCGTCGAAAGCGCCACGCAACCAAACCGGGTCTTCTATCTCGGCAGCTCGGATCGGTTAGCCGAAGGTAACGGAGTAGAAGCTGGCGCGACGTGGTTCAAACTACGGTCGCCGCTCGAACAACGATGGCTCACCCCGCTTCGAGCAAAGACCATGCCCACCCTCGCCCACGATGCGTCGCTGTCGTTTCGACCGCAAGCACCCGCCCATGCACTTCCCGGTCACTGGGTGCCGAGCGTTTAGAAGCTAATGGGTTCTAGCTGCGACCGAAAAACGAATCGAAGCCGTGCACGATTGGATGCGGCGACGACGACGGCAACTGACTTTCTTGCGCGACGAACATTGCCGTCGACATGCCGAGTGATCGGGCCATATCGAGATCGTTGAGTTGATCGTCGATCAGCAGACTGTCCGAGAACTCGACCATCGTCATACGCCGCAACGCTTCGAAGAATGCAGGTTCGGGCATTCGAGCGCCGATCTCACCGCTGATGATAAAGAAATCGACACGATCATCGAGCTCGTACTTCTTGCGCAGCATCGTCGACCACCCGAGCACATTGTTCGCAATGACGGCGACGCGAAGACCACGCTCGTGGAGCCGGTCGAGGAAATCGATCACGCCTTCGCGCAGATGGAAGTGATCAGCGTAGGCAGCATCGAGCTCGGCGGGATCATCGGTCAAACCAAGAAGCGCCCACAATTCTGCGCTCGACAAACGACCGAGGCTTGCCGAACGAAAGGCGTCGTTGATCTCTTGCAGGGACGCTTTGCCGCCACGCTCGCGAACGAACGGCACCAGACGGGCGCCAACATCGTTCGACTCGTCATAGAGGACACCGCGGGCGTCGATGACGACGAGTTCGAGGCGGGGCGGGCGCTCCCGGGGGACTGTCGACGGAGCAACGTCATCGGGTTTCTCGGGCCGACGCATCTGCACGACTTCTTCGCCGCGCTCGTCGACCCGCCGCCCACTGAAGCGAGCCAGGATGCGGAAGATGATTAGCGTGCCGAGAACACCGAGGGCAACGAGCGCGACGGCCGCCCAAATTCGCGGCAGCTGATCTTCGATGCTCGAGGTGACTTCGATATCGGTAGGAAGTGGATCTTGCGGGCTCAGTCGCCACACCGCAACCTGGCCGTCGGTGTCGGTCGTGTTGGCTTGCACCGTGCTCGGAAGCGAGACGGTGAATTCGAGTGTGACTGTCTCGTCGAGCGGACGCCCCGCAACTTCTTCGAGTTCGACCAGCGATAGGCCCAAGGGGTTCCCGACCAGGCCCGTAATGTTGTCATCGCCGAACGTCGACAGGGTTATTCGAGGATCGATGACGCCGGTGACTTCATAGGTGGTGCGAGCAAACGAACGGGAGCGATCGACTGAGAAGTCGGAAAATAGGGTGTTGGGGCCGGCAATCTCGGCGAGGACACCGTCGAGGTCAACCGAATTCGCGAACCCCTTCGTTGCCCGCACCACGACCGACTCTGGCGTGTTCGTAAGGTTTTCGACCTGCCACCCAGCGGCCGGAAGATCTTCGGTACGAAGGGCATCGATCAGCTCTGGCGCGGCCTCGATCACTTGATCGTTGAAGGCGACCGTGAGCGCCACAGTGCCCGAGCCATCTTCGAGGACCTCAACGTCGACGACTGCGTCGATCTGACATGCGGTGAGAAACAGCGCCATGACGGCGAAGAGCAGTATGCGCACAGGCTTCACGGCGCCCCACGCTAGGCGCGAAGACCCCCAAACATCCAACTACTAACCATCTGTCTCAAAAGCGAAACAAAACAAACAAATGGCCGGGCCCCGAAGGCCCGACCTTTTGTTCGGTGTTCTCGTTAGTTCTGTGTTCTTCTCGACGCGAGTACCTAGACTTGCGCCCGTTCGCTCTCTTCGAGTTCTTCGACCGGTGGGGGCTCGAACCCTTCGATGGCACGGAAGACGATCGTCTTCTCTCCCGGATAGTCGGGGTCATCCTCGATATCGACAATGACGATCTCGCCTGCCCGGAACTCCTTGTACAGGAGCTTCTCCGAGAGCGGATCTTCAACAAGACGCTGGAGGGCACGACGCAGCGGACGAGCACCGAGCGTTGGGTCGTAACCCTTGACCGACACGTAGTCCTTGGCTGCATCTGAGAGCTCGAGGCCCATTCCGAGGTTTGCCATCTGTGTGCCGACACGCTTAATCATCATGTCGATGATCTGCCGTACCTCTGGTTGGCTGAGCTCGTGGAACACGATCGTGTCGTCGATGCGGTTGAGGAATTCTGGGCGGAAGTGCTCTTTGAGCGCCTCGTGCGCCTTTTCCTTCATCCGCTCGTAGCTGACCGCTGTATCGACCTTCGTGAAGCCGAGGTTCGCCTTGCGAAGGTCTCGGGTTCCGAGGTTCGAGGTCATGATGAGCACCGTGTTACGGAAATCGACCGAGCGGCCTTGACTGTCGGTGAGTCGGCCTTCTTCAAGGATCTGCAGAAGCGTGTTGAACACATCTGGGTGACCCTTTTCGATCTCGTCGAAGAGCACGACGGAGAACGGCTTGCGGCGCACGGCTTCGGTGAGTTGGCCACCTTCGTCGTAGCCAACGTATCCGGGAGGCGAACCAACAAGTCGGCTGACCGTGTGCTTCTCCATGTATTCACTCATGTCGAGGCTGATCAGCGAGTCTTCTTCGCCGAACAAGAACTCGGCGAGCGTCTTTGCGAGCTCGGTCTTACCAACACCCGATGGGCCAAGGAAGATGAACGAGCCAGATGGACGCTTTGGATCCTTTAGGCCAGCACGGGTACGACGGATTGCACGAGAGACAGCTTCGATGGCCAATTCCTGGCCAATGACTCGTTTGTGCAGCTCGCCTTCCATGTTGAGGAGCTTCTCGGTCTCTTCTTCGGTGAGCTTGTAGACGGGGATACCCGTCCATAGCGAGAGGACCTCGGCAACGGCTTCTTCGTCGACTTCGTCGAACAGGTCGGTGCCGGCAGCCTTGATTTCGGCTTCGACTTCGACGCGCTTGGCGAGCAGTTCCTTCTCGCGATCGCGGAGGCGACCTGCTTCTTCGAACTGCTGCTCTTCGACAGCGATCTTTTTGTCGCGAACAACGTCGGCGATCTCGGCTTCGATCTCTTTGTATTCAGGCGGGGTGTTCATCCGCTTGATGCGCAGACGAGAACCGGCTTCGTCGATGAGGTCGATGGCCTTGTCGGGAAGGAAACGATCGGAAATGTACCGATCGGCAAGGTTGGCTGCTGCGACGAGTGCCTGGTCGGTAATCGTGACCCGATGGTGCTCTTCGTAGCGTTCGCGGAGGCCCTTGAGAATCTCGATGGTGTGTGCAACCGATGGTTCTTCGACCTTGACTGGCTGGAAGCGGCGCTCGAGCGCAGCATCCTTTTCGAGATGCTTGCGGTACTCATCGATGGTTGTTGCGCCAATGGTTTGCAGTTCGCCACGGGCCAGCATTGGCTTCAGGATCGATGCAGCGTCGATGGCACCCTCAGCAGCGCCGGCGCCGACGAGCGTATGGATCTCGTCGATGAACAAGATGATGTCGCCGCGGGTCTTGATTTCCTTGAGCACCTTCTTGAGGCGCTCCTCGAAATCACCGCGATAGCGAGAACCAGCAACGAGTGCACCGAGGTCGAGCGTGTACAGCTGTTTGTTGCGAATGGTGTCGGGAACGTTGTCGGACGCAATCGCCTGTGCGAGGCCTTCGACAATGGCGGTCTTACCCACGCCAGGTTCACCAATGAGGACGGGGTTGTTCTTGGAGCGGCGCGAAAGCACCTGCATGACGCGTTCGGTTTCCTTCGAACGCCCAACGACCGGGTCGAGCCCCTTGTCTCGGGCAACCTGGGTGAGGTTGCGGCCGAATTGATCGAGGACGAGAGAACCCGACGCGTTGTCCCCGCCACCGCCGCCTGCGGTTGCACCGGCCTTGTCGCCGGATGGTCCGTCCGACGAAGAGGAGGATCCGCCCGGACCGGAGTATCCCGACAGCAGCTGGATGACTTGCTGACGGACCCGTGACAGGTCGGCGCCGAGCTTGACGAGAACCTGCGCTGCTACACCTTCGCCTTCGCGAATGAGTCCGAGCAAGATGTGCTCGGTACCGATGTAGTTGTGCCCGAGTTGCAGGGCTTCACGAAGCGAGAGCTCGAGAACCTTTTTGGCGCGCGGAGTGAACGGGATGTGCCCGCTCGGAGACGAACCACCTTGCCCGATGATCTCCTCGACTTGGCTGCGGACAGCTTCGAGCGAAATCCCGAGGGATTCGAGTGCCTTCGCGGCAACACCTTCACCCTCGTGAATCAGCCCGAGCAAGATGTGCTCGGTACCGATGTAGTTGTGGTTCAGCAGGCGAGCTTCCTCTTGTGCCAACACAACAACACGGCGGGCCCGATCAGTAAATCTCTCGAACAACGGCTTTCTCCTTGCGACCTAGAGATGGCAAGTCTACCCAACCGCTCGAATCGCACACGTTCGATCGGGCTTCTACTTGCAATCGTTACTGACAGTTTCCTATTCCGTTCACCTTTTGGGTAATGGAACGAGGGGAATTTCTCTGACGATTGAGGGCCAATCGGCAGTTATCTGAAGGTGCTGAGCGTAAACGCCTCCGATTTCATTCCACGAACGGCCGAAAACTTCGAGAACGACCAACTTTTGGTGCCGCTCAGGTGTTTTCGCCAAGTTCCCCAGTCGACAGCGCGCTCAACCCGCCCATTCTCTACGATGGACGAATGGCAACGACGAGCCCCCTGGAGCAGGTACCCATTCTCGCAAGTGACCTCACCCGTGTGGAGGAGCAGTTGCATGTGGCGGTGGCGACAGATAACGAGCTCCTTCAGGACATTGCTGCGCACCTGATCAGCGCGGGCGGCAAGCGCGTCCGGCCCGGTTTCTGCATCACGGCAGCGGCGTGTGCGAGCCACGACTTTGCGCCAGCCGAACACAACGTCATCTTGGGAGCGGTCGCCGTCGAGCTCGTCCACCAAGGGTCGCTGTATCACGACGATGTCATGGACTCAGCCGAGACTCGCCGCACGGTCCCGTCGGTGAACTCTCAGTGGGGTAACCACCAGGCAATTCTCGCTGGCGACTTCCTTCTGGGACGTGCCTCAGAGATCGCAGCGTCGCTCGGCGTCGAGGTTGCTGGCTTGCTCGCCAGCACGATCAGCCAACTCTGCGACGGTCAAGTTCGCGAACTCGAATACCTGTACAGAGTCGACCGATCTGAAGAGAGCTATCACAAGTCGATCGATGGGAAGACGGCCTCTCTGCTCGCTGCTGCGTGTCGGATCGGCGGCATTGTCGGCGGACTCGATGAGCAAACAATCGACAAGCTGACGACGTTCGGTCGGGCGTACGGAATGGCATTCCAGGTGGTCGACGACATCCTCGACCTCACCGCGTCCGACGAAGAACTCGGCAAGCCCGCCGGCAACGACATGATCGAAGGCGTCTACACGCTTCCCGTCATCCGAGCACTGCAGGACCCAATCGTTGGGGCCGAACTCGGCCAACTGCTCGGGCGTCCAATCGATACGACCGCCCGCGACGAGGCCCGCGAACTTGTCAAACGAAGCGGAGCGCTTCGCAGTGCACACGCTGATGCCCGCCACTACGCGAACGAAGCAAACGATTCGCTCCGGAGCTTTGCAGCAACCGCCGGGGGCGCCGCTTTAAAGGCGGCCGCCGACCATCTCGTTGCTCGAGTCGAAAATCTCGTCGTCTAGTCCCGGGCGCGGCTAGCTCAAGACCTCGTCGACGAGCGCCTTGGCTTCGTCCTGGACCTGCGCGAGATGCTCGGGGCCATTGAAGCTCTCCGCGTAGATCTTGTACACGTCTTCGGTTCCCGAGGGACGTGCGGCGAACCAAGCATTCTCGGTCTGCACTTTGAGGCCACCGATCGCTGCACCGTTGCCAGGAGCTTCGGTCAGCGTGGCGGTGATCGTCTCGCCCGCGACCTCGGTTGCTTCGACCTGGTCGGGGCGAAGCGCCTTGAGCGTCGCCTTCTGCTCTCGGTTCGCCGGAGCGTCGATGCGAGCATATGCCGGAGCACCGAACTGCTCGGTCAGCTCGGCGTAGCGTTCGCTTGGACTGGAACCAGTGACCGCCTGGATCTCGGCGGCGAGCAGGCACAGGATCAGCCCGTCTTTATCGGTTGACCACACCGAGCCGTCGGTGCGTAGGAACGAGGCGCCAGCAGATTCCTCACCGCCAAACCCAATTGAACCATTCTCGAGACCGGGCACAAACCATTTGAACCCGACGGGAACTTCGACGAGCGTTCGCTCGAGGCTGCTCGCCACACGATCGATCATCGACGATGACACGAGCGTCTTGCCGATTGCGGTCTGACCAGACCAACCCGGCCGGTTCGCGAAGAGATACTCGATTGCAACCGCCAAGAAATGGTTGGGATTCATCAGGCCATGGTCGGGGGTGACGATGCCGTGTCGGTCGGCGTCGGCATCGTTGCCGGTCGAGATATCGAACCGGTCTTTGCCCGCAACGAGTGACGCCATGGCGTTCGGCGACGAGCAATCCATGCGGATCTTGCCGTCCCAATCGAGCGTCATGAACCGCCATGTCGGGTCGACCTCAGGATTCACGACGGTGAGATCGATGCCATAGTGCTCGGCAATGGCACCCCAGTAATCCACCGCAGCGCCGCCGAGTGGGTCGGCCCCGATCCGAACTCCGGCCGACGTTATAGCGTCGAGGTTCACGACATTTTCGAGCTCACGCACGTACTGGCCCATGTAGTCGTGCAGCTTTGTCGTGTCGGCTGCGCGGGCTTGCGCCTCGGTCATTCGCTTGACGTCGGCGTTGGAGTCTTCGAGCAGCGCGTTCGCCCGGTCGGCAATCCACGACGTTGCGTCGGTGTCAGCGGGGCCACCGCTCGGCGGGTTGTATTTGAACCCGCCGTCACGGGGCGGGTTATGCGACGGGGTGACCACGATTCCATCGGCCTGCGCTGGTCCTCCCCTGCGGTTTTGGTTGATGATCGCCAGGCTGATCGCCGGGGTCGGGGTGAACCGGTCGGCGCTGTCGACCATGACGGTCACCTCGTTTGCGGCTAACACTTCGAGCGCGGTTGTCCATGCTGGACCACTCAACGCATGGGTGTCTTTACCAAGAAAGAGCGGACCGGTAATTCCTGCAGCCGACCGGTATTCGACGATTGCTTGGGTCGTGGCGGCGATATGGGCGTCGTTGAACGACGCATCGAATGCTGACCCGCGATGGCCAGACGTGCCGAACTCCACCCGCTGTTCGATGTTGCTCGGGTCGGGGGTGGTGTCGTAGTACGCCGAAAGCAAAGCGTCTACGTCGATGAGGTCGTCGGGTTGGGCGAGTTGGCCAGCGCGTTCGTGCATGGCCCCAGTCTTCCCGAATTGCCCGACGCGTGCTGGCACCCACCGGTTTCGTCCAGGCGTCTCGCGACGAACGCCGAGCTAGCGGACGAGAACGACATCCCGTCGTGGGCTGAGCGATACCACCACAAGAGATCACGTATGCCCAGCCCAACCAGGGGATACCGCCGTCTCATCAGCCATCCTATATGCGACGAGCCGTGACGTCACGAATCGCATCCGATTCTTGGGCCAAAATCTGCCCGCTACCGGGCACCCTTTTGGCGAAGCACCGCAGGCACGGTTTTTGCCAGGATCCCCAGATCTTCAGACAGCGACCAGTTATCCACGTACCAACGATCGAGTTCGTCGAGCTGACCAAAGTCGGCATCGGAACGACCGTGGACTTGCCAGTGTCCAGTCATGCCCGGAGTGACCGCCTCGCGCTCACGGAAACTCGCCGGCGCCAGGCTCACCTCGGCTTCAACGAACGGCCGCGGCCCAACCAAACTCATATCGCCACGAAGCACGTTGAACAGTTGCGGCAGTTCGTCGATCGATGTCTTGCGAAGAACCGCACCAAGCGTGGTGATCCGAGGATCGCAGTCCATTTTAAAAATCGGGCCGTCGAGCTCGTTGGTGAGGTCGAGCTTGAGTTGTTCTGCGTTCGCCACCATTGTCTGGAACTTGTAGATCGTGAAGATCACGCCGTCTTTGCCCACGCGCTGTTGGCGGAAGATCGGCGGCACCTTGTCGACCACGCGAATCACAACAGCAACAACCGCCATCAACGGGCCAAAGACGATGAGCGCCGGAATCGCAACCGCTACATCGACGACGCGCTTTGTGTGCATGCGCCACCCCGAGAGCACCGAAGGAGCAATCTCGATCATTGGGCGGCCTTCGACATGTCCAATTCCCACCCGGCGCGGAGCAACGCTGCCGAGGTCGGTTAACGCAACGTGGACGCCTTGCCGGTTGAGCATTCGAGCAAGTGGTGCAAACTTGCCGCCAGTGAGTCCTTCGAGCGAGAAAACAACCTCGCTGGCGTCATGGAGTTCGGCCAACGCCGGCAACTCTTCAATTGCTCCAAGAGCCCCTTTCGACGCGTCGTCGCGCACCCGAGAAACGTCCTCATCGACAACGAAACCCACGACCTCATAGGTCTTGCGTCGATCCTGGCGAAGCGCCTCGGCCATGGCGACGGCACGACGAGGGCTACCAGCGACAATCACCCGACGCTTCTGGGCAAAGAACGCCGCTCGAGTGCCGTGGTGCAACAGCAGTACCAGCCACGACACCACCGTCACAGTTATGACCCACCGACGAGCACCAGGGCCGATGTCGACAAAGAACCCGGCCAAGGAGAACGCAGCCGTGCCGCTGAGCACGACACGGGTCACTTCGAACACCACCGCGGGCAAACGATGATGGCGAACTCGGCTGTACATACCAATCCAGCCCAGGTAGCCAAGGACGCAAACCGCAATCGGCACGCCAAGGCGAACAGAACCCGCCGTGAGCAAGTGGCTGGAGTCCCAGAGAAGAATGGTCGAGGTGATCATCGTTCCTGCGAGCAAGATGACGTCGAGGACCACGTGGGCAACGCCGATGCGCCGTGGGGATGTATTCATGGTGTGCAACCTTTAGCGCCAATGCGCCAACCGCCTGGACATGTGGACTATTCGACGCCGAGGCGTCGTCCCGCCACGTGTGTGGTCTTCCTCACCCAGTGCCAAAAGCACAAGAGCACCACCCAGACCTACTGTCTACTACCCGTTGGTAACCGCGGACAAAATACTTTTGCCGAAATTTGTCACACTCGGTAAGGAACGAGTCTTAGCGAGCGCCGCGGGCCAAGAGCACCGCAGGAACCGTGCGAGCCAAGATTTCGAGGTCTTGGCCAAGTGACCAGTTGTCGACGTACCAGCGATCGAGTTCGTCGAGTTCTTTGAATCCAGTATCGGATCGTCCAGAGACCTGCCAACGACCAGTCAGGCCCGGCTTGACCGCATGGCGGTCGAGAAACTCGATTGGCGCTGCCTCAACCTCATGGACCGGCAGGGGGCGTGGACCAACAAGGCTCATCTCGCCACGGATGATGTTCACGAGCTGAGGAAGCTCATCAACCGATGTCTTACGAAGAAGACGCCCGACCTTCGTTATTCGCGGGTCGCCCTTCATTTTGAAGACGGGCCCTTCATGATCGTTACGAAGGTCGACGACCATTTTGTCGGCGTCGACGAACATGGTGCGGAACTTCAAGATCTTGAACGGCGTACCGCCCTTGCCCACGCGGACCTGCTGGTAGATCGCCGCGCCGCCGTCTTCGATCCGAATCGCGAGCGAAGTCAACACCATGATCGGGCTTGCAGCGATCAAAAGCAGCGTTGCCCCAATAACATCGACAGCTCGTTTAACAGCGAGTTGCCATCCCGCCTTGGGAGCAGCGGTGACCCGAACCAGCGGCCGACCCGAGATATGGCCGAGGCTCACACGCCGAAAGGCCACGTTCGACAGGCCGGTACTGAGTGCCACATCGACACCGAGAACGTTCAGTTGGCGCACGAGCGGAGCAAAGCGCTCGGCGTCGATCGCGCCAAGGCACACAACGACCAAATCTGCATTCGCCCGCTTGACCACGTGGGGGAGCTGATCGATCGATCCAAGAGCCAACCGCGACACCAACTCGGGAACGTCCTTGTCGAGATGGTCCATAACGAACCCTTCGACTTTGTATGTCGTGCGCGGATCGGCGCGCAGCGCAAGGCGTGTGGCCAGGGCATCGCCGGTGTTGCCCGCAACAACCACCTTGACCGGATCTGCGTTGGACGACATGGCCCGACTCAGGATGAAGCGAGTCAATAGGGCTGCCGACATCCACCCAACGGCGAGCCCGAACTGCCATGCCCGTTCGGGTTCGAGTTGGAACAGCCAAGACGCCGCAATCATGGCGAATACCACGCCGACGATCGACGTGAGCGTGACCGAAACGTTGCCATCCCACTCGACCGACTGGCTCACCACATAGGCGTTGCGCCACCACAGCGTCGCCGACAGGGCAGCAACGCCACCGAACCCAAGGATCAGCACACTCGGCGTGCGAAAGCCCGAGGGCCCGACCAACACTGCGGTTGCTACCAGAACAATGACAATCGCCAGGCCAAGATCGAGCAGCGCAAGCGACTTTGCTGACCGGCTCCGTGGAGGTTCGATCGAACCGTGGCCAGATTCGTTGCTCGGAACCGCAAGCGCGAACGCTCCTGCGGCGCCGTCATCGTCTGAAGAATCAGCTATCGATACCGAATTTTCCATAATCACGAGCCGTCCAGACCACCGCCGCGTTCACACGCCAGGAGAGGAAATCCGCAAATCCTCCGAGGAAGCGCCATAACACTAGTCGGGAAGTTCCTACTGAACACAACTATGGATGGATTCTCGTCACGATGCGTGATATTTCCGCCAAGTCTCGTGACACTGGCTAGCCGACGCGGCGTGCAGCCAACGCCTCCAACACGGTCGCAGCAAACTCCTGACGGCAAATCACCAGGCCATCGACCACGGGACGGGCCTTGTTACATTCGAGTGCCACACCAAAAGGGTCCGACACATGAAGCCCGGCGGCGATCGCCATCGCTGCCGGCGCACAGACGTCCCATTCATAGAGCGGGCTGTCATGCACGTACACATCGGCGCGGCCAGTGGCAACCAACGCAGCTTTCACCCCAGCCGAACTGCACGCCACGACCTTCGCCCCGAGAAGATCACCCAGGAGTGCGCCTTCGCTGTAGGCACGAGTACGACCTGATACGACGATCGGTTGGCTTCGATCTGCTTGTTTGGCCACCGGAACATCGTGGGTCGAAGCAACAACCCCAACCCCAGGCGAGGCAACTGCGCCAACAATCGGTTCACCGTCGATGGCGAGCGCAACATGAACCGCCCACTCAGACCCGCCATACCCAAAGCCGCTCGAACCGTCGAGCGGATCAATAATCCACGTGCGAGAGCTCGCGACACGAGTTTGATCGTCGAGTCCTTCCTCGGAAAACAACGCATCGCCAGGTCGGGCAGCGGCCAGCTGTTCGACGATCCACGAATGACCTAGTTCGTCGCCTTCTCGCTCGATGTCGTAGTGGTCCACACCACGATCGAAGAGCCGGCGCTGCAGCGCGAGAAGGCGGTCTGCGCAATCTCGGGCTAACTCATGGGCCAGGACATGATCGTCAGCTGTCGCTGCGTTGGACGCGGCCGCTCCGGTTTGTTCCACGGGGGCGATTAGCTGTCTCCGGTTGAGTCGTCGCGAACCTGCTCAGGGCGCAACGTTGGGAACAGCAACACATCGCGGATCGTCGTCGACCCCGTCAGCAACATGACGAGCCGATCCATGCCAATGCCGAGACCACCTGTTGGCGGTAGCCCATATTCGAGCGCCCGGATGTAGTCGAGATCCATACCCATTGCTTCTGCATCGCCCGCCGCACGCTCGGCTTCTTGGTCGTTGAAGCGTGCGAGCTGCTCGTCGGGGTCGGTGAGCTCGCTAAAGGCGTTGCACAGTTCGCGTCCGGCAACAATTGCCTCGAAACGCTCGGTCAGACCTGGTTCGCTTCGATGATCCCGAGATAACGGCGACACTTCCTTTGGATAATCGGTCACGAAAATCGGGCCCCACAGCTGGCCTTCCGTGGTCTTCTCGTAGATCTCCAGAATGATCTTGCCGGTGCCGTAGTAGTCCTTTACTTCGACATCGTGCGCTTCGGCGATCGCCACCAGTTCAGCACGATCCATACCTACCGACAGCTCAACGCCGATCTGTTCAGTAACGAGTTCGATCATCGACGCACGGCGCCAGGGTGCAGCAAGGTCGAGCTCGCGTTCGTCGTAGGAAATGGTGGTGCCGCCGGTGATTTCGACGGCGAGGTGACTGACGAGGTTCTCGACGAGCTCCATAATGTCGTTGTAGTCGGCATAGGCCCAGTAGAGCTCGAGCATGGTGAACTCGGGATTGTGCCGGGTGGAGATGCCTTCGTTGCGAAAGACCCGCGCCATTTCGAAGACCCGCTCGAAACCGCCAACGGTAAGTCGCTTGAGGTACAGCTCGGGAGCAATGCGCAGAAAGAGATCCATATCGAGCGCGTTGTGATGCGTCGTGAACGGACGCGCCATCGCGCCACTTGCGACACCGTGAAAGGTCGGGGTTTCGACTTCCATGAAAGCCCGGTCTTCGAGCCAACGGCGCGTGAGCGACATGATGCGGCTGCGGTTCCGAAGCGTGGTGTTCGACTCCTCAGACACCCACATGTCGACGTAGCGCTGACGGTACTTCGTGTCCTGATCGCTGATCCCATGGAACTTGTCGGGAAACACCCGTTGGGTTGGGGCCAGGATCGTCCAAGCACTCGGGCGGATAGACAGCTCGCCGCGGCGCGTCTTGATGACCTCACCAGTAATGCCGACCCAGTCGCCGAGAAAAAGGCTCGAGAAGGCGTCAAAGTCCGGGGTGGTCTTGGCATGACCAAAGATCTGGATGCGACCCGTGCCGTCCTGAAGATCGGCAAAGACGAGCT
This sequence comes from uncultured Acidimicrobiales bacterium, assembly GCA_938084885.1. Lineage (GTDB taxonomy): Bacteria > Actinomycetota > Acidimicrobiia > Acidimicrobiales > SHLQ01 > SHLQ01. Next base: position 32,237 of record CALKGG010000029.1, on the reverse strand, counting down.
TGCCCTGATCTCGCTTAAGCATGATCCGACCAGCGACCGAGACCGAGACCCCGGTCTCTGCACCATCCTCGATATCGCCGTGCGCTGCGGTGACCTCCGCTGTTGATGCGGTGACCTCGTAGCGGTAGGGGATATCGAAGTCCCGCTTGGGAATCCGCCCCGAGTTCGAGGACGTGTCCTCGGGCTGACCGTTGGGGGTTTGGTCGGGCGCGGCGGTTTCGTTTGCTGGGTCTATCTCGGTCATGGCTGGTTACCGATCGGTGTTGCGAGCATGAACAATCCGCAGACCGTGAAGGGTCAGGAACGGTTCGACGTATTCAACCGTTGACGTTACCGGCGCAATCACCGGTGCAAGCCCTCCGGTGGCAACCACCACTGCCTCGCCGCCTAGTTCGTTCTGGAATCGGGCGACCATTCCGTCGATCGAAGCAGCAAATCCGTACATTGCGCCGGATTGAAGCGCCTCGACCGTCGAGGTTCCAATGACGCTTCGCGGTTCGACGAGCTCGATGTCGCGCAACGCCGATGCTCGACCGACGAGGGCATCCATCGACACTTCGATACCCGGCGAGATCGCTCCACCGAGGAACGCTCCCGAGTCCGACACGATGTCGAAGTTGTTGCCGGTCCCAAAGTCGACGACGATCGCCGGACCCCCATACAGCTCATATGCGGCGATTGCGTTCGCAATGCGATCAGCACCGACCTCGCGGGGGTTGTCGTATTTGATCGGCATGCCGGTCTTGACCCCGGGCCCAATGATGACTGGTTCGAACGACAAGTATCGATCGGCGAGCCCACGGACCATCGACAACAACCGGGGAACGCCCGAACACACCGACACCCCACTGACCGAATCGAGGTCGGCACCAGCAAACCGGAGGAACCCGGTGATCATCGTGGCGAACTCATCGCTGGTGCGGTCGTGGTCGGTCGACACTCGCCAGTGGTTGATCAGCCCATCGTCCGCGGACACGCCCGGCACGCCCGTGTCGTAGAGGCCGACAGCGGTTTGGGTATTGCCAACGTCGATGGTGAGGAGGTAATCGGCCACGGCTACGAGTTAGCGTCGGTATGGATATCGAGCCCGATGTCGAGGGTTGGCGCACCGAACGACAACTTGGATGTGGAGATCATGTCGACGCCGGTGTGACTGACCGCGTCGATGGTCGACAGATCAATTCCGCCGCTCGCTTCGAGTAGCGGACGATGCCCGCCACTCGTGAGAGCGTCGACCTTTTGCACGGCTTTGGTCAACACGGCCGGGCTCATATTGTCGAGGAGGATGGCATCGGCGCGTGCGTGCACGGCAGCTTCGACTTGTTCGAGGCGGTCGGCTTCGACGTGGATCGTGCGTCCCGGCCAGCGCTCCTTCGCCGTCGCCACGCCGTCGGCGATCGACACACCCATCAGGTGGTTGTCCTTCAGCATGATCCAGTCGCTCAAGTTGCCGCGGTGGTTTCGAGCCCCGCCCGCACGCACCGCCGCCTTTTCCAGGCTGCGAAGCCCGGGCGTGGTTTTGCGAGTGTCCCATACCTGGGCCGACCCGGTTGCTGCATCGACGTACCGGCGGGTGTTTGTGGCAATCCCCGACAGGTACATCATGAAGTTCAGGGCGGTGCGTTCGAGTATCAAAATCGATTCGAGCGATCCTCGGATCGTGCCCAACACCTGTCGAGATTCGACGATCTCACCTTCGTCGACCATCCAATCGAGCTCGAGCGATGGATCGACCTGCGCAATCGTCTGAACGACACATGCCGTGCCGGAAATCACTCCAGCGGGCCTGCTCACAAAGGCTGCGGTTGCCAGAGCATTGGATGGGACGAGCGACGCTGTCAGGTCGCCGAGCGGCGTCAAGTCCTCGGTGAGGGCTCGACGAACAGCGTCGATCACGTCGTGGTGCGGTGGGTGCAAGTATCGAGACACGTCCCGACGATAGTCCGATGCGAGACCCGCGGGCTCTACCCGACTTCGATAACCACAAGATCGGTCGGCGCGGTCGACTCGGCCATTGGGAGCGGTTCGATCGAACGGCGATTCCCGACGACCTGAACAATGAGAAACTCTCCCGTTTCCACTTGCACGATGCCTTTAGCCCGAATGGTGGTGGGCGCCAGACCTTCGACGATGGCGTCGAGGTCCGAACGGGTGATCGTGCCAGGAATCGACACGACCGACGTGCGGTACTGGTCAAACAGACTCGCCCCCTCCCCCAGTTGTGGCACCGGTCGTCGAGCGCCGAGGTTCGCAAGACCAGCAATCGAATGGGCAGAGTCGGCGAGAATCGCAGGTGTATCGGGGGCGAGTTCAGCAAGGCGCGCCATCACTGCTGCTCGTTGCGCAGCGTCCACGAGATCGCCTTTCGACGCCAACAGCACGTCGCCTGCGCGCACCTGAGCGCGAACCGCGTCGGCAACAACCGAAGACTCGTCCTCGAACCGTAGAAACTGATCGAGGTCGACGAGGACGATGGTGCTGTCGTGAACAAACCCGGGGGTGTTCACAAGCGACGCCGCGGAACGCGGGTCTGCAATGCCACTGAGTTCGACGACGACATGTTCGGGTGGGTTTGGTCGTTGGCGGAGCTCGTCGAACGCTTCGAGGAACCCGTTCTTCAGGCTGCAGCACACACAACCGCCAGTGAGATCGAGGGTGTCACCCTGCTGACGACTGATGAGTGCGGCGTCGATGTTGATATCGCCAACATCATTCACCATGACCGCAATGGGCACGTCGGTGCGGGCGAGCATCTCGTTGATGACCGTCGTCTTTCCAGCCCCGAGGTAGCCGCTCAGAAGCGTCACCGGAACCCGGCGTCCATCCCATGGCGCATACACGGGTTCGACCATCGTGATCTCTTCTTCATCGAGGTTCATGAAACGGTGACTCCGATGTTGTCGATGAGGCGCACATCGCCGAAACGAACAGCGGTCAGGAGGCGTATCTCGCCGTCCACTACATCAGGTGTGCGCAACGAGGCAGCGTCGACGACCGCAACATAGTCGGGCGGCGCGGCAGCAGGTGCGGTCGCGAGGACCTGGCGGATCGTCGCCTCGACGGCTGCGGGGTCGCGTTCCCCTTCGTCGATGACGGTGGCGCCAGCGCGAAGTGCCCGGTTGACAATGGGCGCCTGCGCCCGATGCTCGGCGGTGAGTCGAAGGTTGCGGCTCGACATGGCGAGGCCGTCGTCTTCACGAACCGTCGGCACACCAATCACCTCGACCAGCATGTTCAGGTCGCTCGCCATGCGTCGAATCATCGCGAGCTGCTGGAAGTCCTTTTCTCCAAAGAACGCCGCACACTCGCCAACGATGTTGAACAGCTTGGTCACCACGGTCGCGACACCGTCAAAGTGGCTGGGACGGCTCGCCCCCTCCCACGGCTCGGTGACGACCCGGAGCGACACGGTCGACCAGTTCTCGTGGGGGTACATCTCACCATCGCTGGGAACAAAGACGAACTCGGCCCCGGCCCGTTCGGCTACTTCGCTATCAGCCTCGAGCATTCGCGGGTAGGTATCGAGATCTTCATCGGGAGCGAACTGGAGCGGGTTCACATAGATGGAAACAACGACACAGTCGCTGGATTCGCTAGCTGTCGAGATCAACTGCCCGTGGCCGCCGTGAAGCGCCCCCATTGTTGGCACGAAGCCAATGCGTCGACCGGCCGATCGCTCGGCATCGAGGGTGGCGCGGAGTTCGGCAATGGTATGGATGATCTTCACAGCTCGACACTCTCCATCATCAAGGTTCGGGGGTGATGTCTCGTTCGCTCAAACGCATCGCTAGTGCAACCAAGGCATCGTAGGCCGCAAGCTCGCCTTCGTGCCCGGCACGAAGCGCTGCCCGGTGCGTCTCGATCGTGTCCATGTCGCCGCGTGCTGCCGGACCAGTAAGGGCAGCTTGTGGACCGAGCTTGGCAACGTTGTCTACGCTTCCTCGCACGAGCGGCATGAAGACTTCGAACGGTATGCCAAGCCCATCAGCCAAGGTTTCGACCTGACCTAAGAGCGCCACGAGATGGTTGGAGGCAATCACCGCCGCCGCGTGATAGAGCGCCCGATCGACATCATCGAGGGGGAAGGAACGGCCGCTGAGTTCGTCTGCGATCGTCGTCGCGAGCGGATCTCCCGCAACAGCGAACCATGCCGTGGCGAGCTGTTGGGCCCCGATGGTTGGATTAGCCAGAGATACGAGGGGATGCACACATCCGGCACGATGCGGCGAAAGCACGTCGATACCCAACGCTCCCGAGAGGTGCACGAGCACCGCGTCGGCTGGTCGCACCTCGTCAGCTACCAGCCGAATCGATCGGTCTGGTGTTGCAATGATGCAGACGTCGACACCGGATGCTGCATTGGTGACGTCGTCGTCACGGCCAAAGACGCGCACACAATCCCACCCTCGATCGACGAGCGCGTTCCTCATCGACCCACCAGCGCGTCCGTTGCCAATCAGGTTGAAACGGCCAGCCACAACCAGCCCTTACCCTTCGGGCTGGTAGGGCCAAACATCGTCGAGCGACGGGTCGACGAAGTCATCGGGAATGAGATCTGGGGCGAGTTCGCGAAGGGGAACGAGCACAAAGGCACGCTCGAACATGCGAGGATGCGGAACGATCAGATCGTGATCGGTAATCGTCTCTCCGTCGACCCACAAAACGTCGGCATCGAGCGTACGAGGCCCCCACCGCTCGACCCGCTCACGTTCGGCAAACGCTTCGCGTTCCCAACACACGCTGAGCAGTTGCCGGGCAGTCCGGTCGGTCGAGAGTTGCACGACCATGTTCAGATACGGGCCTTGTTCTGGGCCACCGACCGGCGCGGTCTCCCAAATCGACGACATCTTGACCACATCGGGCAGGTGTCCTGCCGCGTGCAGCAGATGAGCTTCTCGGTCTCCGAGATTGGAGCCGAGCCCAACAAAGGCTCGCCGCGTCACTACTTCTGCCTCCGGATGGTGACACCTGAACTTGCGAGGTCTTGAGGAACCGGTGGCCGGAGCTTGCGGATGGTCACCCTCGTGGCGGTAGCCAGATTGTGGCCGAGCACGACCGCGGCGACCTCACTGGCGAAACGCTCGAGAAGGCCGTATCGCTGCTCGTCGGCGAGCGCCTGGATCTGAGCGACAAGACCGCCGTAGTCGATCGTGTTGCTCAAGTCGTCGGAACTTCCCGCAGCAGAGAGGTCACAGTCGACCTCGACGTCGATCTCGAAGGGCTGGCGGCGTTCGACTTCCTCGGGAAGGATGCCGCAGAACGCCATCACGCGCAGGGCGCGCAGTTCGATCGTGTCAGTCACGAAGATCGATCTCGTCGACCAAGTCGACGTCGGCTACCTGTCCTGCTTCGGCAGCTTCGGCAGCGATTGCCTGCGCTTCGGCCATTTTCTCGGCAGCGATCGCGTTCTCGGCGTCACGGTCGACACGACCTGCAACAGCAACGATCTCGCGTCCGACCGGACCGATCTGCTGGGACAGCAGTTGTTCGACAGCGACGATGGCCTTCGGCTGATCGGGGACCATCTCGGTCCACACGAGATAGCCGGCAACAAGGCCAGAGACGTGATCGCCGAGCTCTTCGCGATGCATCAAAATCTTGAAGCCCTGCGTGGTGAGCATGTTGATGTCGGAGTAGACGCGGTTGAGGAACGCCTCACCGTCCTCGGGGCCTCTGAAGGGACGGTGGATCCACGACACATCCTCTTCGTCGTAGTTGTGCAGGTTTGCGTTGTTTGGGATGAGCGACATGATGCGGTCGAAACCGTTAACGCGTGACCAAATGATCTCTTCTTGTCTCCGCACGCGTCGATGCGCGTCTCCGTAGCCACCGAGGCGCTCGCACACCGCCAACTGACCCCGCAAAACCCATTTGAAGTTTCTCGGCTCAATTCCGAGAGCCCATTTGCCTTTCAGCTTCTGGCTTGCCATTCCTCTAAATCCGTTCCGGTCTGATGAGCATTCGCGCCGCCAGCGCGGTAACTCGAACGTCGTGTGTTCGCACCATATTCGCCGAATGCGCCCAACCCCACACCGCGGACAAAACTGACCCTTCAATTCGGTCACTCGCAGCAGCAATTTCGGTCGCATTTCTATCGTTGCTGAGCGCGTGAACCTCTCCAATAAAGCGCTTTCGACTTACCCCGAGCACGAGCGGAGCAATTCGCCCGAGCGCTTCGAGATCTCGCAGAAGGGTCAAGTTGTGCTCGGTCGTCTTACCGAACCCGATACCGGGGTCGATCCACAACCGGCCAACCCCAGCAATTTGGGCACGCTGCGCGTAACCATCGAGGGCCTCAGCTACCTCGGCGACCACGTCGCTATAGGTCGGGTTGTCTTGCATTGTTCGTGGCTTGCCCTGCATGTGCATGGCAATCCACCCCGCCGTTGCCGCGCCGGCGACCTCTTCGAGCGACGCTGTGATGTCGTTGACGATGGACGCGCCAGCGTTCAACGCGGCTTCAGCCACCTCGGGTTTCGCCGTGTCGATCGACATGACACACCGCCCGGCGAGACGAGTAATTACGGGAAGCACACGTTCGGCTTCCTCTGCGCTATCGACCGGGTCAGCGCCGGGGCGGCTGGACTCGCCGCCGATATCGATCACGTCGGCGCCGTCGGCGAGCATCTGTTCGGCGTGAGCAACAGCACGGTCGACCGTGCCCCACGCCCCGCCATCGCTGAACGAGTCAGGTGTCGTATTCAAAATCCCCATCACGGTGGGGCGATCCGTTGGCAGCGATCGAAGTTGGGAGTGAACGTCGACCGAAGTCATCAGGCGGGTCTCTACCGTCCGGTGATGAACTGCATAGCTTCTGATCGAGTCGCAGGGTTGTCCCGGAAGCTGCCGTGCACCGCCGAGGTGACCGTGGACGATCCCGGTTTGCGGACACCGCGCATGGACATGCACATGTGCTCTGCCTCGACGACGGTCAGGACACCCGCGGGATCGAGGACCTCTTGGACCGCGTCGGCGATCTGGCGGGTCAGTCGCTCTTGCACTTGTGGGCGCCGAGCAAAGCCATCGACGAGGCGGGCAATCTTCGACAGACCCGTGATCCGGCCGCCAGGCTTTGGAATGTAGGCGACATGGGCTTGTCCGTAGAACGGAAGCAAATGGTGTTCGCACATCGAGTAGACGGGAATCTCGCGCACCATGATCATCTCGTCGTGGTCGACGTCGAAGACTTTGTACAGGTGTTCCTTCGGGTCTTCTCGAAGACCACTCGTGATCTCGGCATACATGCGCGCGACCCGGGCAGGAGTGTCGACGAGGCCATCGCGATCAGGGTCTTCTCCGACCGCTTCGAGGATTGCCCGGACCGCCGCCTCGATCTTGGCCGAATCGACCTGCTTTTCGAGTTCTTCGTGCTCGTTCATTTCACTCGCTCCCATTCGTAGTTTCGGCCCGGTCGTCGTGTATCCGTTGAACCGAAGACGCGTGCTTCAGGTCAGCGTGGCCGGTGCCGGTATCCTTCGTGTGTCCGGTTCGTCCAAGCATCTCTTCGAGGGTCTCGCCGTCGAGCGTTTCATGTTCGATGAGGTATGCCGCCATCTCGTCGAGGACGGTGCGGTGCGTTTCGAGCACTCGCCGCGCTTGGGTATGTGCAACCTCGACGAGTCCGGTTGCTTCCTCATCGATTTGGGCTGCGAGCTCGTTGGAGTAATCGGCCTGACCACCTTGCTCTTTGCCGAGGAAGACCTCACCGCCGCCAGTCCCGAGACGCTGCGGACCAAGCGCGTCACTCATGCCGTATTCGGTGATCATGGACCGAGCGATCGACGCCACCCGGTCAATGTCATCGCTCGCGCCGGTCGTTGGATCGCCGAAGATGAGCTCTTCTGCCGTGCGGCCGCCGAGCAGCATCGCCATCGTATCGTTGAGTTCGGACTTGGTTTGGAGATATTTGTCTTCGGTCGGCAGCGCGAGGGTCCAGCCAAGGGCTCGCCCGCGCGACACGATCGAGATTTTGTGAATCGGGTTTGTGCCGTTCAGCACATGTCCAACAATGGCGTGGCCTGCCTCGTGGTACGCAATGATGCTCTTCTCATGATCCGACATGGCTCTACTTTTGCGTTCCGGTCCGGCAATGACCCGATCGATCGCGTTTTCGATCTGACGCTGACCAATCGTGGCCAGTCCTTCTCGGGCGGTGAGAAGCGCGGCTTCGTTCAACAGGTTGGCCATGTCAGCCCCGGTGAAACCTGGCGTTCGGCGGGCAATGACGTCGGTTGAAACATCACTCGCGAGCGGCTTGCCTTTGGCGTGGACTTCGGCGATTGCCTTGCGGCCCTCAAGGTCGGGCCGGTCGACAACGATCTGGCGATCGAACCGTCCGGGCCGTAGTAGAGCTGGGTCGAGGATGTCGGGGCGGTTTGTGGCCGCGATGAGGATGACACCGGTGCTTACGTCGAACCCGTCCATTTCGACGAGGAGCTGGTTGAGCGTCTGTTCGCGTTCGTCGTGTCCGCCGCCAAGGCCCGCGCCGCGATGGCGTCCCACGGCGTCAATTTCGTCGACGAAGATGATGGCGGGCGATTCGTCTTTGGCTTGTTGAAAGAGGTCGCGAACTCGGCTCGCACCGACACCGACGAACATTTCAACAAAGTCCGAGCCTGAGATCGTGAAGAACGGAACGCCAGCTTCGCCGGCGACGGCCCTGGCCAACAGTGTCTTTCCTGTTCCCGGAGGGCCGAAGAGCAGGACGCCTTTTGGAATGCGTGCGCCGATCTTGGCGAAGCGTTCGGGGTCGGCGAGGAAATCGCGTATCTCGGTGAGTTCGGCGACGGCCTCATCTGCACCGGCAACATCGGCAAAGGTGACGCTTGGTTGGTCTTTGGAGAGCTTGCGGGTCTTGGCTTTGCCAAATCCCATCATTCCGCCTCGTCCTCCTTGCATGGAGCTGAGGAAGAACCAGAAGACCCCAACGATGATCAGGAGCGGCAGCAAGTTGAGCAGCAGGTTGACGAACAGGTTGCCTGATTCGGCATCGACTTCGAGAGCGATCTCTGGCTCTGCGGCGCGAAGTTCAGCGAAGACCTCATCGGTCGCTTCTTCGGGGAACGTGGCGGTGAAAAGATCGCCATTTTCGAGTGTGCCTTCGACCTGGTGTGACGAATCAAGGATGGTCGCTTCGACGATTTCGCCGCTCGAGATTGCATCTTCGAGCTCGCTGAAGGTCAGCTCGTTCGCCGAGGGACCTCGGGTGGAGAGCACGACTGCGAGGATCACCACAGACACGACGGCTGCGACGAGAAATTTCACCGAACGGGAGAGCTTCTTCAAGGCTCAGAGCCTATCCATTGCTCGAGAGCTTGGAGGCGCCGGCGCAGAACCACGCCATTGCGCGCAGGCTAATCGTGTGCTTCGGGGTCTGACCCCGAAGGACACGATTACGAACCGATGTAGCGGGCAATACAGGGCAGGTTTCGGTAGCCGCCGCCGGCATCGAGGCCGTAACCGACCACAAAATCAGGGGGAAGTTCGAACCCGACATAGGCAATGTCTTCGTCGACCTTCTGGCGACCCTCACGCACCAGGAGCGTGCACACCTCGACCGATGCCGCTGCCCGGTTCTCGAGATTGCGACGCAGGTAGCTGAGCGTCAGACCCGAATCGATGATGTCTTCAACAACGACGACGTGGCGGCCCTCGAGATCTTCGTCGAGATCCTTCAGGATTCGGACCACACCCGACGACGCCGTGTTGTTGCCATACGACGACACGGCCATGAAGTCGATCTCGAGTGGCAGGTCGACCTCACGCACAAGGTCGGCCATAAAGAGGAACGCACCTCGCAGCACACCGACAAACAAGGGGTTCTTTCCCGCGTAGTCGGCGGTGATCTGTTTGCCGAGTTCTTTGACTCGGGTACGGATCTGCTCTTCGGTGACAAGTATCTCGCCGACACAGTCGGTTGGAGCCCGTCCAACACAGGGTGTGGCGCCAGCCATTGGTTCAATGCTCATGCAGAGCCGAAGAATAGCGGCTCTAGGAGACAGAACCCGATTCGCGAGGCACGCTGGCTGAAATACTCAATCGCTGTTGTGAGCGCGCAACCCGCCAACCGCCGGTGACTTCGGCGGCGATGACGTTCCCGTGAACCACATCGAACACCCGCTGCACGCTGGCTGCATCGACTGGATGATCGGTGCCTGTCTCGGTCTGAATCCACCGCTGGACGGCGATCGCCGCGACCGGACGCGGGGCGGCAGCGAGCTGCTTTGCATCCGTTGGATCGAGCACCGCTGCCTGAGCAGCGATTACTCCAGCTACCTCGCGTGCGTGCGCTGTCGACCGGACCAACAACGGCACCACGTCACGCCCAGCGACCTCGTTAAGCAACGGCAGGACCTCGTGGCGCATCCGATTGCGCACAAACGCAGGATCAGCATTCGATGCATCCACCAGCGGTTCCCAGTCGAGGGCGGCACACACCGCCTCGGTGTCGGATCGCCGAAGCCCAAGAATAGGTCGCCGAGGACCAGGCTCCATTGCACCGAGCCCCACCAAGCCACTCCCCCTGACAAGGTTGATCAGCATTGTTTCGGCTTGATCGTCGGCGGTATGGCCAGTGGCAGCGTGAGGGCCAAGGACGCCATATCGAGCAGTGCGCATCCGAGCCTCGAGATTGGAACCCGATTCGACGTCGACACGATGACTTTCGAACGCCGCACCGATCGACCTCGCATAGGTCTCGACAAGGTGCGCTTCGTTAGCCGAACCGGGGCGCTGCCTATGGTCGACGTGCACGGCGGTCACCTCACACCCGGCAGCGACAGCCAACGCCATCAAGGCAAGCGAATCTGCGCCACCGGAAACACCGCAACGCAACGGCTGTGACCCGGCCGGAAACGTTGTGTTTGGGAGCCACGCCGACATGGCATGGCGAATCTCCATTGCCTCAGGCGACCTGCGGGATGGGCTCGACACGTTCGATCCAGAGTTCGGGCTCCTTGATTTCGGTGAGGAGCGGAAGCAGCGTCGGCGCTTCCCAGACCCGATCGATCAGGGCGCGACCGCCGTGATCCTCGACGGCCTCGATGAACGCTTCGCCCTGGGCGTACTGTTTCATCTTTGCTTCGAGGCCGGCGAGGCGCTGGATCAACATGACAAACCCGGACGCGTTTTGGCGGCGCTGGCGAAGCACTCGCCCAAAGCGTTCGGCGTTCTGTACGTAGCCTTCTCCGGCGCGATCCATGGTGACGTCGCCATGACCTTCGAGCAGGCTCATGAGTCCGCCGATGTGGCCGAGCGTTTCGCGCTGCTTTTCCGACGCGAACACGGCGCTCAGGCCGCCTTCGTCGAGCGGGTTGTCGCCGGCCTTCTTTGCCTCCAACGCTCGCTTGATTCCTTCGGTGAAGCGTTGCGGGTCGGCATCAGATTCTTCGAGGGTGCTCTCGACCAGACCAAGGAAATGATCGCGCATCCATGGCACGCCGGTGAACTGCGCTCGATGGGTGACCTCGTGAAGCGCAAGCCAGAGACGGAAATCTCGCTCGGGAAACGCGAATCGCTCCTCGAGCGCTTTGACGTTCGGACCCACGTAGTAGACGATGTCTTGTTTTTCGGGCTCTTCGTCTTCGATGACCAGCAGGTCGTACTGGCCAAGCACACGGGTGCTCATCCATCCGAGCATCATGCCGAGTTCGGCGCCAGCAATCTTGGGGCTGACCATTGACATTGGCCCGGACATCTCGTCTTCCATCTTCTGCAGCATTGGACGAAGTAGGCGCTGGAAGGAACGCAGGTTTGCGTCGACCCAATCGGCCCGTTCGGCGACTTGACCGCGGGCTTTGCCAGCGACCGAGTGCAGACCCGTTTCTTCGCCGACGAGGGTCTCGGCGAGCGCAGTGAACTCTTCGAAGTCCTCGGTCATCTTGGCCCGGTCAGCGTTACTGAGTTGCGGCTGTTTGCGGGCGACCTTGGCCGCGATGGTGCGAGCGAGGTCCCAATCGATGACCGGGCTTTCAGACACGTGTTACAGCTCGGCTTTGGCCTGGGCCTGCATCATCTTGCGCTGCTTGCGACTTGGGTATTGCTTCTTCGTCACAAAGAACAGGTAGCCGAGGATGATCGACACGATGGCACCAATGGTGGCCGCGACGAGAACGATGGAGATCCAGAAGGTCCAGACAACTGCGAGCATCCTTGCAGCTTACCGCCCCCGCAGAGGCGTGAGTGATCGGAGTTGGTTGGCGGGCCGTTCGCACCGCTAGGCCAGAAGCCAACGAGTCCGATACGGTTCGTCCCCATGAGCACCACACGTTGGATCACCGAGATGGGCATGGGCGTCGACGTCCATGGAGGCGACTACACCAAGGCCGGACGACGCGCCGTTTCTGACGCCTTGCGCCACAGCAGTCTCAACTTCTTCAACGCGGCAGGCAAGAGCCGTGAGGACATGCACGTCGAGGTTCGGGTCGCTGTGCAACATCCCGATCAAGTTGACGTTGCCAGCATTGCCGAAGAGGTTCCATACGGCACGGTAACTGTCACGCCGACCATGGGCGGTCTCGATGTGCCCGCACCCAACGGCATCGACCTCATGGTCATTGCAAACGCAGCGATTCTCGTGAGCTTTGTTGACTAGTCCGCTGCGTCCTGCTCCCCGGACAGGCGTTGTAAGAACTCGTTGGAGAACGTGCCAGCGGGGTCGAGCGCATGTGCGAGTGTGAAGAAGTCGTCGAGGCGGCGAAAGCGGTCGAGTAGTTCGGCACGCTCCATGGCAAAGAGTTTCCCCCAATGCGGGGTCGGTGCGAATGGCCTGAGCGCCTCCTCGATTTTGGGGAGCAGCGCCTCGACCTCTTCGGGGTGTTTGTTCCACGTGAAACCAATCGAGAGACAGTCCCGACCCACGCACGGACTGAGCCAGAGGCCGTCGCCCTTGACGCTTCGAATCTCGCTGCCGCGTAGGTGAGGGTCGATATCGTCCCCCATGCGCCGAAGCGCCTCTAACGCCGCAACGGCGTCGGAGCGGCCGACGAAGTACTCGGTCTGAAGTTCGTCACCCCGTGCCGATGGTTCGCCTTGCGGGGTGAAGTGTGGGAGCCGCTCATGCCATGGTCCGGGGATCGTTGCCGGGTTCAGGCGGTCGCCTTCGATCGCAATGGTGTCCCAGCGCTCCGCTCCCCACGCGATATCTGGCACTTCGACGTCGACGGGCTCGCCCGACCCATCAACCGCAATGCGCGACTTCTGCCAGATGGTGCGGAACTCGTCGACCCCGTAGTGGCAATGCAAGTTCACGCTGTATGCGCTCGCCAAGACCTCGTCGAGATTTTCAAGGACGTGACCCCAGGTGGTGTTCCGGTAAAGGTCTTGGCGCATGAGATACGACGGTTCGACCTCGAGCGTCACCTGCGTGATGATCCCGAACGCGCCGAGGCCGACCGCAAGTGCAGGCAACTCGGGCGATGACCGATCGAAGGAACGCACCGACCCGTCGGCGGTGACGAGCTCGATGCCGCTGATCGCCGCGGCGAGGATCTGGTTCGTGTTGCCCGACCCGTGCGTTCCTGTCGCAGTTCCCCCAGCGACCGAGATGTGTGGAAGCGAGCCCATGTTTGGAAGCGCAACGCCCTCGGCATGGAGGCAGGCAGCAACCTCGCCGTACGTCCACCCACCGGGCACGGTTGCCGTCATTGTTTCGCGATCGACCGAAACCGAAAGGTCGAGTGACGCGGTGGAGATCTGGAGACCGGCAGCGCTATCTGCAATGCGGTTAAACGAGTGACGCGTGCCGAGAGCTTTGCCCGTGGACGCCGCGGCAACCAGTTCGGCGAGCTCATCAATCGATGTTGGATGAGCGAGTTCACGAGCTTTGTACTCGATATTTTTGGACCAGTTCCACCCAGCCACGCGGCTACAACCAGGGGCGCAGCTGGACTTCTGCGGGCACTCGACCGCCTGGGAGTTCGACTTCCCACGTGGCGTCCTTCACCCAATCGGGCGTCACCTTTTCGTTACCTCGAACAGCGAGGGCCATGCCGATTGCGGCGTCGACGGTGTGTCCCCACATGCCGCCGGTGACATAACCAACCGGTTCGCCATCGCGGAACAGCGTCTCGTTGTGATGGATGAGCTGGGCATCGAGGCCCGACTCCTGAACGAGCTGTACTTGCACCAGGCGTTGGGTTGCTCCCTTTTCGCGTTGTGCAACAAGCGCGGCCTTGCCTCGGAAGTCGGCCTCCTTGTCCCACGCCACTGCAAACGACAGCCCAGCTTCGACTGGTGTGTCGTCGGGGGTGATGTCGTGGCCCCAGTGCCGATAGCCCTTCTCGAAGCGGAGCGAGTTGAGCGTGAAATAGCCGCACAGCTCGAGCCCGTACTCGGCGCCAGCGGTCGAAAGCGCATCCCAAAGCGTCACGGCGTCGGCGGCGGCAACGTAGAGCTCCCAACCGAGTTCGCCGACATAACTCATGCGATTGGCCATCACCGACACTCCAGCGATTTCGATCTGCTGGTTGGTGGCGAACGGGAACGCGTCGTTGCTCATATCGGCTGAGGTCAGCGCGGACACGAGGTCTCGAGCGCGTGGACCCATGACGGCCACGCATGCGTGCTCTTCGGTCACATCGGTGACCGTGCACGCTCGACCCGCGGCAGCACGCTGCAGGGTCGTGAGGTCTCGCTGGCGCGTGCCTGCACCACCGATTACCCAAAAGGCATCGTCAGAAATACGGCTGATGGTGAGGTCGGCTTCGATACCACCGTGATCATTCAGCCACTGGGTGTAGACCGATGCGCCCACGTCGCCATTGACTGCTCCGGCCGACAAGTAATCGAGGATCTCACCGGCGTCGGCGCCTTCGACACGCAATTTGGCGAACGTGGACAGGTCGAACATTCCGACTGTCTCGCGCACTGCCTTATGTTCGACGGCGTTCGCGCCGTGCCAGCCTTCGATACCCCACGAGTAGTCGTAGGTGTTGGGGATGTCGGTACCGTTTGGTCCTATCCCCTTGCGTGCGTAGTACATCGGGCGATCCCAGCCGTTGAGGTCGGCAAAGTAGGCGCCCGCGGCAGCGGTGCGGTCATAGAGCGGCGAACGTTTGATCCCGCGGGCCGTCTCGTACGTACGTGTTGGCCAGTGCGGCGCGTAGAGCAGGCCGAGAACCTCGACCGTGCGGTCTCGCACGTACGACTCATTGTTCTGCCATGACTCGAAGCGGCGAATGTCGACATCGTGCAGATCGAACGGCGGCTCACCCTCGGTAATCCAATGCGCGAGCGCCATGCCCGCACCACCAGCCGATTGGATGCCGATCGAGTTGAAGCCAGCAGCAACGAACAGCGAGTCGAGGGTCGGAGCTTCACCCAAGATGTAGGAGTCATCTGGGGTGAAGCTCTCCGGACCGTCAAAGAGCAACCGCAGGCCGGTTTCGTGCAATTTGGGGATGCGATCGAACGCCGGACCAATCCATTCGCCAAGGTGATCGGGGTCTGGATCCATGGTGATGAATGCTTTGTCCGTCGGCGGTGGCCCAGACGCTGGCCACGGCCGAGCGATTGGCTCGAAGAGGCCAACGAGCATGCTGCCGCCGGCTTCTGGCTTCAGGTATGCCCAACGGTCGGGGTCGCGCAAGATTGGACCATCGGGGTCGATGCCATCCATTGGTTCGGTGACCACGTAGTGGTGCTCAGCCGCCATCAACGGCACGTTGACCCCAGCCTTTTGTGCGAGGTGGCGGGTCCAGAGTCCACACGCCAGAACCACGTGAGACGCGGAGATCTCGGTTCCGTCATCGGTACGAACACCAACACATTTGGTTCGGCCGTTGTCCGTCGACTCGGTGAGCACATCGTCGACACCTACCCCTTCGACGACCTTTGCGCCGCCGTTGCGGGCGCCGCGAACCAACGCCATGGTGCAATCCGACGGACCAACGACCGAATCTTCCGGAAGCCAAATGCCGCCCAAGAGGTCGCTGGTTTCGGCGAGCGGGAACCGCTCCTTGATTTCGTCGGCGGTGATTTCGTCGGCGGTGATACCGAGATAGCGGGCCATGCCGGCGGTGCGGCGCAGTTCTTCCCAACGATGCGGCGTCGAGGCCATCGAGATTGCGCCCGGCGCACGGAAGCCCGTGTCCTGCTCGGTCTCTTCTTTCAGCGTTTGGTAGAGGTTGTGGCTATACCGAGCCAGCTTGGTCTGGTTCTCAGTCGATCGCAGCTGGGCAACGAGCCCGGCTGCATGCCAGGTCGTGCCGCCGGTCAGTTGATGGCGCTCGAGCACGAGCACATCGCCAATGCCCTTCTTTGTGAGGTGGTAGGCAATCGAGGCGCCGACGATTCCGCCACCAACAACAATGACCTCAGCGTGTGCGGGAAGGTCGACGCTCATCCTCGGAGCTCCTCATTCTGTGGATCCCATGCTGGCCCGTCGAGGACGGTCGCTGGAACTTCTTCGCCGAGGATCATGACGGTCAGCGCTGTTCCCGCAGCAGACGCACTCTCGCTGACGAAGGCAAAGGCGAGGCTCTTGTCGATCGTGAAGCCGTAGCCACCAGTCGTGGTGAGGCCCACCGCGTCGCCGTCGTGCATGACTGCTTCACCGCCGAGGCAGTCGGCAATGCCGTCGGGGTTGCCCTCGACATATGGCGCAAGGTCGAGCTCGAGGTAGACGAGCCGCCAATCGTTTCCGGTCGGTGGCGCATCGAGTGCCTCGAGGCCAATGAAGTCGCCCCGGTCGCGCTTGACCCAACGTTCAACGCCGGCTTGAAGTGGGCCGATGTCGTGGGTTAGTTCGAAGCGACTGAGATAGGCCTTTTCCATGCGAAGCGAGTTGAGCGCATGGCTACCAATGTCGGTGAGTCCAATGTGTTCGTCGTTCGCGGCGAAGAGGCCGTTGTAGAGCTCGAGCAGGCGGTCCATCTCGACGTGGAGTTCCCAGCCTCGAGAGCCAGTGAAGCCCACTCGAAGCGCACGCACGGGAACGCCGCACACCTCGATCTCTTGTTGGCGAAGGAAACCAAAGCCGTCGTTCGTGACGTCGGCCGACGTGCATGCTTGCATCAGCGCACGGGCGTTTGGTCCAGCGATTGCGACCGCACCGCGCTCGCGGGTCACGTCGGTGATGGTGACATTGTCATCCCCGACGTTGTGGTTGAAGTGGTCGAGGTCGCGGACGTGACCAACCGCAGCCGACACCACGTAGTAATGGTTTTCGGCCAGGCAGGTGATGGTGACCTCGGTCTCGATACGGGCCTGAGGCGTGAGCACGTAGTTGAGCGCGATCTTGCCGACCGTGGTTGGAACGATGCCGGTGGTGAGCCTGTTCAAGAAGGCGTGAGCATCTGGGCCTGAGACCTCGAACTTGGTGAACGCCGACATGTCCATGATCCCGACCCGCTCGCGCACGGCCCGGCTCTCTTCTTTTGCAGCGGCGTACCACGCTGGCCGACGCCATCCATGTGAATCTTCGAGCGGTTGGCCTTCGGGCACGAACCACTTCGGCTGCTCCCAGCCATATGCCTGGGCGTGCATGGCGCGCTTGTCGACGAGGGTGTCATAGAGCGCGGAGGTCCACACGGGGCGATGCGCCATGCGCTCCTCGCCCGGCGGGTGCGCTCGGAACATCCACTCGTAATCCTCGATCGACTTGAGACGGACGAACTCTTGGTTCGCCCAGCCGAAGCGTCGAGGGTCGTAGTGTCGCAGGCTCAGTTCGGTCGAACCGTGGACAATCCAGCGGGCAAGCTCGCGGCCAGCGCCTGGGCCCCACGCGAGACCAATAGACGAACCAGTGTTGAGCCAGTAGTTGCGCAGACCTGGTGCGGGGCCGAGCAACATGTGTGCATCGGTGGTGTGGGTGATGGCGCCGTGAATGACGCGCTTGATGCCAACGTCGCCAAAGATCGGCACACGACTGAACGACTCTTCGAGCCACGGAGCGATCTTGTCGTAGTCCTCGGGGAAGAGCGGGTTCTCGGCTTCCCATGGCACACCGTCGTCCCAGATAGATTCGGCGCCGGTGTGTTCGTAGATGCCAATGAGGCCAGCGGTCTGTTCTTGACGGATGTAACCAGCAACCCGGTTGTCACGCATGACCGGCATCTCCCAGCCGTCGTTCTTTTGCGCATCGACCAGTTCTTGGACCTCGTCGGTGACGAGGTAGTGATGGAGAATGTTGGCCTGCGGAACACTAAATCCGGAGAGTTGGCCGACCTGGTGGCCATAACAACCGGCAGCGTCAACGACGTGTTCGCACGTAATCGTGCCCTTCTCGGTGGTCACTTCCCATTCGCTGTTCGCGAGCTGTTGGACATTGGTGACCCGGTTGCGGCGAAGAATCGTCGAGCCCTTGTCGCGTGCACCGTTGGCGAAGGCCATGGTGACGCCGCTCGGATCGACGTGGCCTTCGCCCTCGGTCCAGATAGCGGCCAACACGTCGGTGAAGTCGTAGTAGGGGTTGTACTTCTTGGCTTCATCTGGGCCAATGAGTTCGATTGGGTAATCGAGGTACTTGCCAATGCCGAGCTGTGTCTTCAGCGCCTCGACTTCGTCGGTGGTGTAGGCCACGCGAAGACCGCCGGGCTGATGGAACGAGATTGCTTGACCGGTGTCTTGTTCGAGGCGTTCGTAGAGTTCGATTGCGTAGTGATGAAACGCGGCGGTCGTGTAGTCGGCGACCGATCGGGTGATCTGTCCTGCCGCGTGCCAGGTCGAGCCGGAGGTGAGTTCGGCCTTTTCGATCAGGACGCAGTCGGTCCAACCTTCGAGTGCGAGGTGGTAGAGCAGGGATGCGCCATGCACACCTCCGCCAATAATGACGACGCGAGCGCGGTCTTGCACGTGTTCATCCTTCGGTTTGTGATTGGGAACGCTCTCGCATCGTTGCGAGGGGCGTTAGAACGTCTAACAGTAGACGTTCGTCACAATACAACCAGAACTGAACGATCGTTCAATTTTTGACCGGGTGGCCGCAAGGACCACCCCACAGGTCGACTCGCTATTCGAATCCCAGGGCTTTGGTGATTCGAGCCCGCACATCGTCGGGCATTGGATCGAGTGCCTTGGCCGCGAGCGTCGACCGGAATTGCATCTGGAAGGCTTGGGCGGTTTGGCACGACCCGCATGTGCCGAGGTGCTGTTGGACCGCTGCTGACTGCGCTGGCCCCAACTCGCCGTCGAGGTACACACCGAGGCTGCGATGCACATCGAGGCATGTTGCGGTCGTGGCTGCCTGGCCGCCGAAATGGGAGACCACCTGCGGACCATCGGGATGGAACGCGTCGACCGCAACAAATCCGTCGCCCGCACTCGCAAAAGGCGGCGAAGCTGCAAAGACATCGTCTTGGCTTGGCTGACTGTTCGGATCGGTGCTCATGTCGCAATCTCCGTTTGAGAGTTGTCGTTCGTGGATTCACTCGCTGAGGTGCCCGCAGTGTCGCCAACAGCACCTTCTGCGGCTTCATTCCCGATTTCTTCGTCGGGCAACAAATTTCTTTCCGAAGCAAAATCGTGAAGGTGCTTCTCCAAGGCCTTGCGCCCTCGATGGATCCGACTCATCACGGTACCGATTGGAATATCGAGGATCTCGGCGATCTCCTTGTACGCAAAGCCCTCAACATCGGCGAGCAGCACCGCAATTCGGAAGTTCTCGGGCAGCGCCTCGATCGCTGCTTTCACCGTCGTATCGGTGACGGTGTTGAGGAACGCGTCTTCAGCACTTGACCCAATGTCAGAGTTCTCGCCTCCAAGCCGACGGTACAAGTACATGTCTTCGACGTCTGCAATGTCAGATTCGTCAGGTCGGCGTTGTTTCTGGCGATAGCGGTTGATGTAGCTGTTCGTGAGGATGCGATACATCCACGCCTTGAGATTCGTGCCGTCCTGAAACCGCTCGAAGCCTCGATAGGCCTTCATATACGTCTCTTGCACGAGGTCTTCGGCGTCGCTTGGATTGCGGGTCATTCGCATAGCAGCGGAGTACAGCTGGTCCATGAGCGGCATGGCCTGCTCTGCGAAAGTTGACGGGTCTGCCATATACCTCGCGATCTTAGAGCTTCGCGGGCGAAACAAACGAACCTGCCGCAAGCGACCACGGGCCAACCCCGCCATGGGACGGGGGTCGGTTGATGTTTGCTCACAATGGACCACACTGGAGCTATGGGCATCGCGAGGAAATTCATCGAGAAGAAGGCAACGGAACGAATTCCGACACCACTTCTCGACGCGGCGGGCAAGGCATTGATAGAGGGAATCGACCGCGCGGTCGAAAGCCGATGGGATCACGCGCTCGAGACTGCAGAGCGCACCGCGCCTGGAGCATCGGCCGACGTAAAGACCCGACTCATTGCCGCACCCGTGAAGCGCCGCATGACCGTGCTCGGCGCGGCTGCTGGCGCAACGGCGGCTGCACCTGGGGTCGGAACGAGCGCTGCTGTCGGCGCGATCGTCGCCGAACTTGGGGTGGTAGCGCTACAGGTCACCGACATGGTGATGGCCATCGGCGCGGCCCACGGCCACACCGACGCGTCCGCTGAAGAACGACGCGCATGGGTGCTCGCCGTACTCGCCTTTGGCGATGACGCGGCTGAGGAGTTCACGACGCTTGCACGAGATATTGGTCTCAAACTCGGCGAGAACCACGCACTTGAGCTTGCGAGCGAAGCAATTGGTGGAGGGGCTGGCCAAGTTGCGACCGTCGATGCACTCCGGCGAATCAACCAGGCACTCGTGGCCCAGATCCTGCAAAAGTGGGGCGCTCGAAAGGGTGCTGCCACCCTGGGCCGGCTGCTGCCGTTCGGAATTGGAGCGGCCGTCGGCGGTTCGGCGAACTACATGATGTTGCGAGAGCTCGCGAGCCAAGCCGACGACTTTTTCGGCACCTATGACCGAGGATTTGTCGCCAACATGAAGTGGTCATCAGATGGCCACGACGCGATCGACGTGTCGGGTGGTGTGGCGGCCACCCCACCTCCTCCTCCCCCCGGATCGACGCCGAGCTCGTCGTAGACCCGTACGTTCGAACGCTAATTTCGAGCAAGACTTCACCGATATGAAATGGATGCTGCGAAAGCCCGACGAGCCTGAAGAACCGCCGTCGCGCGAGAACTATCGCTACACGATTCAATTGCCGGTGGAGATCGAAATCCGCAAAGGCCCCTTCGTCGGCCGACAACTCGTGAAGGCCCAACCCGTCGATCTCGCAATCGGCGGCGCTGCATGCCATGTGCAACCAAACAGTGCGTTCAAGGTCGGAAAGCGTTTTCGCGTCTTTATTGACGGTCGCCCGTGCTTCGCCGAGATTCGTAACTCTCGGCCGGATGGTCCGTTTCAGCGCATCGGCCTGTCGTTTATTCAGCTCGAGCTCGAAACCCAAGAGCGAATCGTCGACGCGATCGACCGGGCCAAGTTTGAAAGTTCTCGACTCGACGGCCCCAGCAATTAGGGCGCGACGTCGGTAGCGATAGGTGCTAGAGCGGATCGATGAAACGATCGCCGCCTTCTTTCACATACTCGGTCCAGCTGCTGCCGTTCCAGTAGCGAAGTTCGTGGCGTCCAATCGGGTCCGAGAAGAACCCCGGTGCTCGCTTTTTGAAGCCCTCGGCGTTTTCCATGCCAACGCTGAGTTTGTTTGTCGCGTTGGCAAACACGAGCTCGGTTGCCTCTTCGTCGACAACCGCAACGATTGGAAGCGGCAGGCTCGCCGCCATGTTCGCCTCTGGCTCAGAAATGGGGCGGTTGCGTAGCCGAGCAGCTCGGTCCGCGATGCTCTCGGCTTCGTGGTCCTCGTCCTGGCTTGTGTGCTCGGTACTTTCAGCGTCGGTTTGGTGGCGTGAGCCGGTGAGGTCGATCTCGGTGAGCGTGTCGATTTCGCCGATGTCCTCGGGCGCACTTGACCGTGTGAGGATCGGAGGAGGTGGGACATTGAGTGGACCCGCAGGTTCGGCGGCTGACGGTTGCGGCGCTGCGTGCGCTGGCCTCGAAACCTGCGAGGTCGATCCGTCGTCTCGGATCGACTGCGCATGGCTAGGCGTGTACTGCCGTGGTTCGTTTGCCAGTGGTTCGTTCGTTCCCAACGACTCGGCCATGGCGTGGTTGGATGCGCCGTAGGAGAGGTACGAGGCAATTCCGGCGACACCGAGCAGTACGAGAGCGATAAGCAGTGCTACCCAGTCAACGAGTGCGAGTTCAGAAAGCATGAAGGTAAGCCTGACGGCGAATGCCAAGTCCGCGCAATATCGCTGTATGTGGCCAAACGGCCACTTCGGGGCGCATCGTGACCGAACTTTCGCGGCGCCGTCACACCGAGGTGCTGCGTTACGCAGGATTCACGACCTTTTGGTTCACCCCGCGTGGAAACCCGTCGGATATCCGGGTTCAAATTTCTTCGAGAATCGCTCGAATATCTTCGACGTTCACGTTCGGCGAGTGGATCGGCCCGTCGCGTCTCACATCTGCGTTCGACGAACCGATGGGGCACAGCGGGAATTTTACGTCAAGTGATTGTGAAACGTTATGGACAATGAAATGGCATCTGAAGTCGCAGGAGCTAGCTGGCCGGAACTCTCGGCAGACCTAACGCTCGCACGCACCCAGGCGCGGTCGATCATGCTCGACACCCAGCGGGCGAACTCCGATGGACGCATCCTTGAACTGGCAGCGCAGATCGAGCTCATGCGAACTCGAATGACGTCGCTCGAGCAACACCTGTTCGACAGTCAAGGGGAGGTCCCCGAAGATCTCGTCGCGCGCCTCGACACAATCGACAAGACGCTCAAAGGGACCAGCACCCGATTCGACTACTTCTCCTCGCTCATCACCCAAGCCGAAGAAAGCGCTGCGACCAACATGCTCTCCATGTCGACATCGGTCGACACCCGGATGGACGTCGTCGAAACAGCACAGGCAGCCCAAACAACCGAACTCCACGAACTCTCGAGCTATCTCGAAGAGGCATTCACCCGCGTTGGCGACCTCGCCTCGGTGATCGACCACGAACGCGACGCAAACCACACTGCACACACCAACTACCAAGAAGGCTTCGAAACCTTTGCCTCCAAGATGGAGGACTTCGCCGCAAAGATCGGAAGTGTCGAACTCTCGGTTTCTGAGCTCAACAATCGCATCGACGAGGCGACCGATTCAGTCAACGCCGAACTCGCCCGTGCGCTCGAAGAGGTCGCAGTCAAGATGGACGCGCACGACGTGCGCATCTCCGACACCGAAGAGCGGGTCGAGGCCACGTCCAGCGAAATCGAAAGCACCAAAGCCCGAATCGAGAGCCTCGCCGAACGGATCAGCGAACACAGCGACGTTCACGACGACATCGCTGCAACCATTCAGTATTTGCAAGACCGCGCGCAGACAATGGATGCAACAACCCAATCCATTGCTGAAGCCACCGAGTCGCTCACCGAGACCACCCAATCGCTAGAAGAAACCCACGTCGGCCGCGCAGCAGAACTCGCCGAGCGCCTCGGCGAGGCCAATGAGCGTCTCGACGACGGTCTGAACGATATTGCCGCGCTTCGTTCTGAGCTGGCCGAAAAGCCCGCTGCGGTAGCGGTCGAACACCTCGATGCCCTCGAGGAGAAGGTCGATGCGCACGCTGTCGAACAGGCAGCGCTGCTCGATGACCTCCAGGCGGCGCACGAATCAACAAATGGTCGAATCGACGAGCACAACGCCGTATTGGACTCACACTCCGACGTGCTCGAAACACACTCCGCGATCCTGGAGGCAACAACACAACTCCTTAGCGACCACAACGACATCGCGGGGCGCAACGCCGACGCAATCGCCGAGTTGGCCGAAGATGGGTCAGCGCAAACCCAGGCGATCGAGGAAGCAAAACGCAACGCCGATGATGCTCGCCACGCTTCGCGTCGAGTGGGCGAAGAAATTGACCAAACACACGAGCACATCGAACAACTACGCGAGCGGATCGATGGCCAAGACGACACCCTTGACGGGTTCGCCGATCGTCTGAGCACCACGGAAAAACTTGCCCTCCGGGCGGTATCTGCCGCCAAGGAACCAGCAGCACCCACCGTTGCCAACATCGAGGAACACACCGATCCGCTACACGCCCGAATCGACGAGACGCATACGCGAATCAACGAAACACACGCACGCATCGATGACACCTATAGCCGCCTCGATGCCAT
The DNA here is from genome assembly GCA_938084885.1 of uncultured Acidimicrobiales bacterium. Lineage (GTDB taxonomy): Bacteria > Actinomycetota > Acidimicrobiia > Acidimicrobiales > SHLQ01 > SHLQ01. The sequence continues at coordinate 8,121 of CALKGG010000029.1, read as the reverse complement.
CGACGATCGCGACGCTGACTCCTCTGAGCTGGCCGAGCGAATGTCGAACCTCGAACCCGCGATCGATTCCCACGATGAGCGACTCGACGCCCTCAACGGCTGGTCTGCAACACTCGACGAACGCGTCGCCGCGGTCGAACAGCATGGCGAACTCACCGACGCAAAGATGGACGCGGTCAACGAATGGTCGATCACCGTCGACGAACGCATTGCCGATATCGAGAACCAAGAACACGACCACGTTGGACCCGCGGAGCTTGAAGAACGCGACCAGCGCATCGACGCAACCGCAAATGAACTCGGCGAAGTCGCCCAACGAGTCCAAGCCACCGAGGCCGACCTCGACAATACTCATCGCCGCGTCACCTCCGCTCTCGAACAACTCGACGCGGCAACTGCCGATCTTGGTTCAACTCGCGAACAACTCGATGTCGTGGACGAGCGGTCGCAATTACTCGACCAACGGACCAGCGCACTCGAGGACCTGTCGGAGTCCACACGAAGCACGCTCGAGGAGCTCGCCAATCGGACACCCGAACCCCCCAGCACCGAGACTGCTGAGTCCACACAGGTTCAGCTCGACATCGTCAACGAGAACATCTCCTCGACCCAAGAACAACTCAACTCCACCAACCAACGTTTCGCCGCCGCCGAAGACCAACTCAACGCCACGACCGAGCGAGTGTCCTCGACCATCGAGCAGCTAGAAACCGTCAATGGCTGGGTTGCTGCTGTCGATGAGAGGGCCGATGGCATCGAGGGACGCACACATGCGCTCGAGAGCGAAACCAAAGAGATCGCTCAACGAACGACCGGGCTCGAAGAACGAGCCAACGAAACCGAAGCACGCATCGCCGAGCTCGCAACACACCAGTCAAACAACGACCAAGAGAGCAACGTCTCGAGTTCACAGTTCCACGGACTTCATGAGCGCCTCGAAACGCTGTCGCCGCAACTCGAAACCCATGACCAGCAGTTCGAGGCAGTCAACGACTGGGTCACAGAGCTCGACGGTCGAGTGTCGGAAATACGCGAACACCGCGAGTTCACCGACGAACAGTTCTCGGCCCTCAACGATTGGTCGGCCGAGCTCGACGGGCGCATTGTGGAGGGCAGCACCCGTGCCGATGAGATCGACGAGCTGCTTCTCGCCACGAACGAACAGATCCAGTCCGCTGAAGAACAGATCGAGGCAACGAACCAACGCGTCGCCACGAACCAACAGCACATTATCGAGGCCCACGAGCGAACTTCGACTCTCGATAGCAAGCTCACCGAGCTTCACAATCTTCACACTGCACTCCAGGGTCAGCTACACGCCACCGACGGGCGCAGCGCCGAACTCGACGCTGCAATCTCGGAGATTCATGGTCGCGAGACAGAAACCCACGAGCAGATCGAAGCGGTCAACGACTGGGCGAACAACGTCGAAAACCGCCACGTCGATATGGCCAACCGCCTCGATGAGGCCCAAAGTGCCCTTGCTGAGATGGGCGAGGGATTGGCCTTTCTCATCGACAAAGGCCAACAAGACGCGGGGCTGAGTGGACAGGTTCAAGCGCTCGCTGCAGCGACCGAGCACCTGCAATCACAGATCAACGATCAGGCCATCGCACACGATCCCGCAGCCGTACACGCCCGGGTCGAAGCAGCCGAACGTTCGATTCAAGAAACACAATCCAGCATTCAGACCTGGTTCCAGAACCTTGAACACTCCGGCGACCTTGCGAATAACGAACTGCGCGACTTCATGGTCTTCCGGATCGATACGGCCGAGGATCGGATCGATCGTCGACTCGCCGATATCGAAGCGAGCGGTGCAGGTGGTCAGCGCCTCGATGCAATCGAACGCGCCGTTGGCGAGGCCGACGAACGAGCACGCGATGCGTACGCATTCTCGGAGAATCTGCGGCTTCTCCAAACCGACTTGGTACAAGCCATTCAGGCCGAGATCGCGGCCCAAGCTGACCGGGTCCAGCGCCATGAGCAGATCCTCATGAACAACGGGGCTCCTGCCGGAGCGGCTGTTTCGTTAGGCGCCGACGCCTCCGGGCGAGTCGACACTATCGAGACCAAGGTCAACGAAGCTACCCAGCACATCTTGCACCTGAGTGAGCTGCAGCGCAGACACACGTCGGTGGAATCCGAACTTGCGCAGAGCTTGGGGCAGAACCAGCAGATCGTCGACTCGCTTCGCGGCGACCTCGAACTTGCGCTAAAACGGATTGGCGAACTTGAGAGCCAACTCGGTAGGTCGTAGGCACCGAGCCCGGAAGCAGCACCACCAATCGACGCGCCGTCGAGTGAAAATCCGCTGATCTAACCGACTGCGGCGAAACCTCTATCGAGATCGGCGAGAATGTCGTCGATACTTTCCAGGCCGACCGAGAGTCGAACGAGCCCAGCGCGCACGCCCGAGGCTGCTTGTTCTTCCTCGGTGAGCTGGCTGTGCGTGGTACTCGCCGGGTGAATGACAAGCGACTTCGCGTCGCCGATATTTGCGACGTGGCTGTGTAGTTCGAGGTTGTTGACGAACGAGACACCCGCGTCGACTCCTCCAACGATGTCAAAGGCAACGATCGAGCCATAGCCAACGCCCTGACCGAGTTCGGTGGCGCGGTCGTACCACGGTGAGCTGGGCAGTCCAGCATATGAGACCTGTTCGACGAGTGGATGCGCATCGAGATACTCAGCGACCTTCTGGGCGTTCGAGAAGTGCCGCTCCATTCGCAGGCTTAACGTTTCAAGACCTTGCAGGAACAGGAAGGCGTTCATTGGAGCAACGGCCGAACCGAGGTCTCGGAGAAGCTGCACGCGAGCCTTGATGATGTACGAACCAGGCCCGAGCGCCGACCAGTAAGGAAGCCCGTGGTAACTCGGATCGGGGTCGGTGAGCATTGGATGCTTGCCGCTCGCTCCGAAGTCGAAGGAACCTCCGTCGACGATGAGCCCGCCGATCGAGTTGCCGTGTCCGCCAATGAATTTTGTTGCCGAGTGCACCACAATGTCTGCGCCGTGTTCAAACGGGCGGATGAGGTAGGGCGTGGCGACGGTGTTGTCGACGATGAGCGGCACGTTGTGAGCGTGGGCGACTTCGCTCACGCCGGCGATGTCGAGCACGTTCGCCCGCGGGTTCCCAATGGACTCTCCGTAAAACGCCTTGGTGTTCTCTTGCACCGCTGCGGCCCACGCGTCGAGGTCGTCGGGGTCATCGACGAAGGTCGTGGTGATTCCCATTTTCGGCAGCGTGTGATGGAGCAGGTTGTAGGTGCCGCCATAGAGCGATGAGGCAGCGACGATGTGATCGCCGGCTTCGGCAAGGTTCAAGATCGCGAGAACCTCGGCGGCTTGACCGCTCGATGTTGCGAGTGCACCGGGAAGACCAACGGCGGTCTCGGTCGCGCCTTCGAGCGCAGCGATCCGTCCTTCGAGGACGCCTTGGGTCGGGTTCATGATTCGGGTGTAGATGTTGCCAATTTCGGCGAGGGCGAAAAGGTTCTTCGCGTGTTCTGCATTGTTAAAGACGAACGACGTCGTCTGGTAGATGGGCACCGCTCGCGATCCGGTCGTTGGATCGGCCACCTGCCCTGCATGCAACTGCTTTGTTTCAAATCCCCACTCGTTGCTCATTTGGTTCCCTTACCTCGAGATGTGTGCGGGCTGCGACGTGTACCTGAACCAAGGTCCTCGAACCCGCGCAACCTGGACTTGGTGTGGACATGAACCTACGGTGCGCGGCCGCCGAGGACCATCCTCCCCAACCAGACAAAGTCAATTATTTGTACGGTCAAACGTACTTCGGTAGCGGATCCGAGCAATGGCGAAGTTCGTCGAGAGAACATGGTCGGTCACTTACGCCTGACAGAGCTGTGCCTGCAAAGATTGTCCACACGATGACTCGCTGGTTCGACAACGAAAACGCTGGCCTTCGCCAGTTCTGGCAACCCGTTGCCAGACTCGACGACCTCGATGGCGACGGCCCGCATGCGGTTCGGCTCCTCGGAGTCGACTACGCCCTCGCCCGACTCTCGACCGGCTGGGCAGTGTTCGAAGCAGCGTGCCCTCACCGTTTGGCGCCGTTGACCGCCGGCGAGATTGTTGGCGATGCTCTCCAGTGCGCATACCACGGCTGGTGTTTCGCTGGCGACGGCACGTGCGTGAGCATCCCGGCCATCGGCACCGATGCCACCATTCCCCCAAGCGCACACCTCCCGACTGCGGCGAACGTGTCGGAGCGGTTCGGGTTGATTTGGGTGGCGCTCGATGAACCCCTCGCTCCACTTCCCGAGAACCCCGAATGGGATGACGACGCATTCGGACTTGCGGTCATTCCTACCCAAACGTGGAATGCGAGCGCCGCGCAGATGGCCGACAATTTTCTCGACGTTGCACACTTTCCCTTCACCCACCTCGGAACGATTGGCGACCCAGACGACGTCGAGGTCGACGACTTCACGGTCACGCGAGATGATTGGTCATTCGGGTCGGTGCATCGCCATTCGAGCAAGGTTCTCGCCGACGCAACCGCTGGGGAAACCAACGAGTTCGAGACCTTCGACCGAACAATGACATTTCGCTGCGATGCACCTCACCATGTGCGCCTCCACATCGACTACGGGGCCGACGGCAACCTGGTCCTGCTGTTCTTTCATCAACCCGTCGACCGCGATGCCACCACGCTCTATTGCGTGGCGTTGGCCGAGAACATCGCCAACGGACAGATGCAGCCCGAAGACCACATTGCCTTCCAAGCCGCCGTTGGACTCGAAGACCGCCAACTACTCGAACAACTCGTCGTCAAAGCCGTGCCGCTCGACCCCGGCGTGGAGACCCACACGAGAGCGGACAAGAGCACGGTTGAATTGCGTCGAATGCTGAGCAATGTGTTTGCTCTCGTCGAGGACTGAGCCCGCACCACCACGCCACGAGCAGTATCGACGTTAGCGCCAGGGCATGGGTGGGCTGTCAGAGCAGGCCGAGACACTCACGGACAAGCTTGGCGCCAACCATGGCGGTCATGTCGTGGACATCACGCTCGGGGTTGATCTCCACAATGTCGGCCCCAACCACCTCGACGCGTTGCGCGGCGAGGTTGTGAACAATGCCGAGCACGTCACGCATCGACAAACCACCGGGCTCGTGATGACTGACGCCGGGAGCGAACGCGGGGTCCAACCCGTCGACATCGATCGTTAGATATACCGGCCCGTCGACCGAAGCAAACAACCCATCCCATGAGGCAAGCTCGAACATCTCAACACCAAAACGCTCGACCTGCTCTCGCTGGTGTGTGGTGGCGGTGCGGATGCCGTACTGCACCAGTCGCTTCGCCAGCCCCGCCTCCATGATTCGAGCGAACGGACTCGCGTGGGTCAACCGATCGCCGTCGAGTTCGTCGTAGAGATCTGGGTGTGCATCGATGTGGACGATCGTCAGATCCGAGTGGCGCGCCGAGAGCGCTTCGACGATCGGCCAGGTCACAAAGTGGTCGCCTCCAATCGAGACCACCCGCGAGCCATCGAAGGTGGCTTCGGTGATCGCAGCGATGATTTGGCGGCGCGCCGATTCGGGGTCATCAACGAGGTGGAGGTCTCCCAAATCCACCCATCCATCCAGCACACCATCACCGGCGGGCCGCACCTCGATCCCGAGCTCGGTGAACCAGTTTGCTGATCCCGAGTGCAACACTCGCCGCACCTCTGCTGGCGCGTTTGCCGGGCCACGAAGGAACGAGGACGCCCCGTCGAATGGCAGCCCGATCAGCTTTCTCTTTCGCTCTGCTGGCATGGGAGAAACGCTACCGTTCGCAAAGAAACTGGGCCCGCCCCAACGGCCGACTCTTCAACACCCAAGAACAACACCCAACAGAGCAGCATCAACAGAAACGGACGAAATCGAACACGTGATCGATTGGATGCGCGATGATACAGGCTATGGCATTTGGACAAGCAGCAGGACCGCCTGCAACCCACAAACAAGTCGACGAACTTCTCGATCTGCTCATGGAGGCCGGGTTCGAGAGCTTCAAAGAAGCTCGCTACCCAATGGAATTCACCCAGCGCCAAGCCGGCGGGAAGTTCACCCGCGACGAAGCCGACGAGTTCATTGCGAAGCTGCACGAACGGTCCGAGATCGAAGCGGACAGCCTTGCGCCCGTGATTGCGATCCCAAAGTCGAAGAAACCATCACCTGCGAGCCAAGCGTTGAGCAAGTATCCAGCGGGTGAGCTCGCCGCCGAATTGCAGCGCCGCGGGTGGATTGTCGCCGAGCCCTAACGTCGCGGCGTACCTAGGTGCCGAGTGCGAACGTTAACGCGGCGTTGACCGCAGCCACCTGAGCCAAGATGCAGATCTCGCTCGTTGCCTTTGGACTGTCGGGGTAAACCTCGGTCGTGCTTGTGAGGCGAGCAGTGGTCATGCCCGCACACAGACCCCATCCACGAACGTCGTAGTTGATGACCCCACGCTGCACCATGTCAGAACCAATGAGTTGACCGTTCTCGTCGGCGGGCGCAATGTGGGTGACTGGTTCGACACCCGCAACGATCGCCGCCTGCAACTCGGGCTGAGGATTGGCCGTGTCGCCAACGGTATAGAAGCCGTCGGGAATCGTTCCGGGCACAAAGGGTTGTCCGTCTCGTGCAGCGACCGCGGGACGAAATTCGCTCTCGTCGGTGTCGGTCGTCTCGTGGAGGTCGAGGTGCATCATGAACTCGACGCCTGAGCTCTTCACGAGGTTCATCAGTTGTGCTGCTTCTTCGGACGGACTATCGGCAGTGAACGATCGGTTCGGGTCGATCGCATTTGGGTTCCACCGATTGATCACCTCATAGCCCCACGGGCTCACGCAGGGGGCGATCAGCATGTTGACCCGGTCGACGTACGATTGCGCATCGACCTCGAGGAATCGCAACGCACCCTGCACTCCGCTCGTTTCGTAGCCGTGCACTCCCCCAGTGATGAGCACCCATGGCGCATCGGGGTTCGTCGATTGCATTGTCACGTGCATTAGCGGGTAGCGATCGGTTCCGATGGGCAGCGAGCCGTATTGGGCAACCTCGACGTTCGGGATCGTGGCGATCGGGCCTAGCTGAGCAAGCACATCGTCGCTGTAGCTGCGCTGGACTCGTTGTTGCTCGAACCACTCGCGCCGTTCGGCCTCGCCCCACGGCTTTCCGGGTGTTCCGATTGGGTAGGTGCGTTCCATAGGGCAACGCTAACGCAGACCTGGTCGAGCTCAGGGGAGCGAGCAGTGCTGGGCGTTACCAGCAGGTGTCGGTGGTTCTCACAGTCGTCGACCCATCAGGACAGATCGTCGTGGTGAAGATTGCGGTTTCTGTTCCTAGTGGAGTTCCGATTGCAAGCGTGAAATTCGTCCACGTGAGGATTGAGTCACTGAGGTTCAACCGTTCGATCACAGCATTGTCGAAGTCGAGGTGGGAGAGGTTCACCCCAGTCACATCGGCGTTAGTCATATCGGCGCGGTTGAAGTTGCTTGCTTTGATCCTGGCACCTCGAAAGTCGGCGCCTCGCAGATCGGCTTCACCAAAGGACACATCGTCGATCCTTGCGTCGGTGAAGTCGATTCGCGTCGCCGTGACCTTCCACATGTTGACGTTGTCGAAGCGGGCGCCATCTGCGACGACACGATCAAACGACGCCCTGTCGGCCGAACCCGATACGAAGGTCGCGTTTGTCAGCGTTGCCCCGTCAAAGACAGCATCGTTGAAATTGAAGTTCGTGAAGCGAACCCCGGTCAGGTCTGCTCCTTCGAGGCGAGCGCCAACGAGGTGCAACCCATCGAAGGTAAGACCAGCGAGGTCGCAGTTCCGAAGGTCTGCACCGGGCATGAAGGTCTCGCCGCTTCGGATGGCAGTGCAACCCTGCGATTCAACAGCTGTGGTCGTCGTTGTTTGTTGGGCCGGGCGTGTTGTGGTCGTGAGTATGGTTGTGGTCGTTCTTTGTTGGGCCGGACGTGTCGTGGTAGTGACGTCTGGTCGTTGTGGAACAGGAACCGGTTGAGTTGGCGCAGGTTCGGTCGTCGCCGGCGCGAGTTGCGTCGTGGTGGAGGATGCAGAATCCGACTCGCCATCGACCACTGTGGACGTCGTTGCGAGCGCGG